>JAAXQB010000101.1 GCA_012329085.1 Methanosarcinales archaeon
AAAATGGTTTTTAAAAATAATTTTTTAATGTATCGCCTTAGTAAATAATATGAATTTTATGTCGAAGCTATACGATTTTTATATAATCAATTCTAAATATGATTATAAATAAATATTATAAAATCATAAAATCCTCAAAAAATTAATTATATTTTTTTGTAATATGTTTGATGGGGTATGTTCAAACATAAATATAATTGGAACTCTTTTAGATATTATAAATATCATCTCATATTGATGCATCCAATATTGCTTTGTATCATTTTTAGATATATCGATGGCAAAATAAATTTAATCCATATATAAATTTTACTACACAAAGCTTATAAATGAAAAGCACATTATATAAAATAATATTTTTAATAATTAAAATTAAAAATATTAATTAATTATCTAATCGATGTTATGCAATAAATTTTAATAATTCTCCTAATTAAAAGTTTAAATAAATAATAAATAATTTAACTATAAAGGGGATGAGTTATGGGATATCTTTTTGATTTACCATATTTTATCAAAATCTGAGCATTCATTCCATTTCATAGTTATTCTTTTAGAAACTTTTAAATTTACCATATATTAAAATATTGGGGTATGGCAAATATTAATTTGCCACGGTTTCAATTATTAGAAACAATTTAAAACATTTAATATGTCAATTAAAAATCAAAGATTTTTTAACGCACATTCATTTTGAATGTGCTATCAAAGATTTTTTCTATTGCTCATTTGTTCCAAATGAGCAAACACTCATTTGTTCCAAATGAGCTATTAAAAACACATTATTGTTTTGAAACATATTATCTAAATTAAGAATATAGGTTTGAATGGATTTTAAAATTATTTTATTTAATGCGTAATATTCGTTATTTAAAGGTGATACAAAAATGACATATTATCAAAAAACAGAATTAGAAGAAAAAAATCATGAAATGATCGAATTGTTAAAAAAATTAAACATAGCAAGACCAGTTGCATTAACTCTTGTGTGTTTATCGAGTATTGATAAAACTGAAATCACATCTCGCGAAATAGAGCGAATTACAGGGCTTAGACAACCTGAGGTAAGTATTGCAATGAGGCACCTTCGTAAAAATAATTGGATAGAAATTAGAGAAGAAAAAAAAGATTCAGGAAAAGGTCGCCCTATAAAATTATATAATCTCATTGTATCTTTAGATAAAATCATATCTAATATTGAATTGGAGGTAATTTCAAAAAATACTGATTTGCTTAAAAATATTGAAAAGTTTAAATCAATGTCAGTTAATCCATCATTATAATTTTAGTATATGCAAAGTTAATTGATAAAATTCTATCATTTCTTTTAGAAATGGTGGAGTTCTATTTATAATATTGAAGTTAAATACGAGAAATTAAAAAATTTCTCTTAGTATATAACTTTACAAGTTATATACTACAAGAAATTAAAAAATTTCTCTAAGCTTATAATTTATTTTAAATTAAATTTAATATAGATTGTTGATTTATAAAAATATATTATTTAGTACTTTTTTTCTTATGGCACAAATGAAACATAATATCTTAGTTAAATAATTTTTTAAATAGTATATAATTTGTAAAATTATATTCTGAAAAAAATTTCTAATTTCTTGTCATATATTTTTATAATATAAATATTTGAATTTTGAGATAGCGACCATTCGTTCAATCATGAGCTGTCGAATAACGCTCATTCGTTCAATCATGAGCTCTCAAAGATTTTCTCTATCGCTCATTCGTTCCGAATGAGCAAACGCTCATTCGTTCCGAATGAGCTATTGAAAATTTCTTTTTTTATCTTATTACCAATATTTATTTATAGAAATATTGCTTATATATAAGAAATCTTTAAAATTTTTGTAAATATGTAAACTTTTATATAGTTTGCAACAGTAAAATTTTAGAAATAAAAAAGGAATAGATTATGAAAAATATTAAATCAATAATAAAAAAAAGAATTCAAAAATTTATTGAAATTGATGCTGATGGAATTCGAAAACATATCCTTTCAATATTTCTAAAAGTCAAGGGTGCTACAGTAGATGATATATATGAAAATATAAAAGAAAAATATAAAATATCAAAAACCGCAACGGCTGCAATGATTGGCTATATTTATTCTAAAATTAGAATATTGCATGCATATAAAAAATCATATAAATCATTAACAATTTATTCTTTAAAAAGTGAATACATAAATTTAATTGAAACAGAATTAAAATCTGTTTGACTTACATAAAATGACTAATATAAAAGACGCTCCTAAAACTGCTACAACAATTGTAATTAGATCTGATGCAAAATATCGCATAAGTAGGTCAAGAGACCCATATTATGCACTTATGCGAAGATTATTTCAAGAAGATGAAACTGCCAGTCGAGGACAAAAATTTTTATTGATGATAGAAGATAGGCAAAAGCAAAGCAATCCAGTTCGAGTGAGTGAATGGAATGAAATATTAGAAGTGCTTGGTATTGGCAAATCATCATTTTATTTAATGCGAAATAAATTATTAAGTGCGGGCTTAATATCAAATAAAAACAAAGAATATCGACTATCCAATCAATTTAGTAAAGATTTAGAAGATATGGCAAATTGGTGGTCAGTTGCTGTTATAGACGAAACGCCATCTAATTAATAATAGTGTATATTGATTGGAATAATTTTAAAATTCATTCCACTTACATTTATCATACATACAGCAAATATAATATTTATTGTGCACCCTATTTAATTTTTTTAATTGTATATAATTTGTAAAGTTGTATACTGAAAGAAATTTATATTTTCTTGTAAATGCATTATATCTTATTATTTTTCATGCAAAGAAAATAAAAAAATTTATATTTTGCCAAGATATGATAAATTAAAGAAGTGTTGTATCCACTTCAAATTAGAGGGTAACTAGATCAAATGTGAACATGCTAAATTATATTCAGTTTCAGCCACTCAATATCTAATGGCAACTGATATTGCTTTGAAATAAAAAGTATATTTAAATAAACGATTTAAGAAATATAGATGTATACTTTACCATACTTTTTGAAAGGGACGCGAATTGTTTTATATTGTATGTTTTCAATATAGGGCATCATAAAACTCATTGCACGACATCAGTAATCATCATAACAAACATTTATTTAAAAGAAGCCCGGTAGTGTAGTGGTCAATCATACAAGGCTCTGAACCTTGCAACCACGGTTCGAATCCGTGCCGGGCTATATTTCTCATTTTTCATACAACATTGCACACCAATCCATCAAATGCAATTTCTACATTTCCATTAAAATACTTTTTTATATGGGATGTGGCTTCTTTTTCATGCCCTTGCATGTGTGGGTATAAATGCGTAAGGTATATTTTTTTAACATCGATTTTATTTTTTCTAATATAATCGGAAAGCATATTAGGATTTGTATGATTTGTTGTTTCAAATCCAAGTGGAAATGAACATTCATGAATTAACACATTTGCACCATTTGCTAAATCCATTATAGCACTACAAGGTTCGGTATCTGATGAATATACTACAGATTTACCATCCTGCATTACCTTATATCCAAGAGTTGGGGTGCTATGTACCGCACTTGCACATTCAATTTCAAAATCAGTTCCAATGGGCGTGAATATATCGCCATGATTTAATTCTACAACATTAATGTCAACATTATCGCGCATGTATTGATAAATATCAAGTATGCTTAAAATCCACTTCTTAGTTCCTTTTGGACCATATAGTGTAAGATTTTTTTTATGCATAAGCATATTAGCTTTAATTAAACAAATAGTATCTGCAACATGGTCAAGATGCAAATGAGATAGTATAATTGCATCAATTTTCAAATGGTTATATCCAAATTCATGGATTCTATTTAAAATGCCGCACCCACAGTCAAATAATATAATTGAAGACTTATTTTCAAATAAAATCCCTGATTGGATTCTATTTTTTTGAGGAATTCCACAACCAGTTCCAAGAAATGTAAATTTCATAGTAAATAAAGATAAGTTTATGTAATATAACTTTAATTATATTACAATTTAAAATGCAATAGACTTTTAATTTTGAATAAAATTTAAATCGATTGATTCATAAAGTGCGGAGGTTGCCGAGTTGGTCAAAGGCGCAGGACTTAAGATCCTGTTGCGAAGGCATTCGTGGGTTCGAATCCCTCCTTCCGCATAATTTTACTAGTAAATTTTATATAATTTGGATAATGATAATTTTGGCGATATAGATGGACAAGTTAATAAAATAAAGACTAAAACTATAAAGGAGATGGCAATCTATGTCTATTTGTCGTCTAAAATCACTCTAATATAAATTTAAAATCGAAAATATAAGACTAAAAAAAACATCTTAAATATAAAATTGGATATAATGAATTGAGGGGAATTTTGTAATTATCGCATCTTTTTTTATGATTAATTCCACAAAAAAAATAAAATTACTATTGGTATTTATGAATACATTATTGAATTTCAGAAAGAAAAATATTGAAAGAATTGTTGATTAATATTAAAAAAATCAGTAATTAATCTAAATTTAAAATTCAGTATAGGAACTAAAAATCTTAAATAGATAAAGATAGATACTTCGTGTTTCAGTTCGGAGGAGAAAGTAGTTGATTATGTCAAATATTGAGAAAGAGAAAATTTTAAAGAAATGTGATGAATATAAAAAGGATATAATAAATTTAGTAAATTCGGGCAGCTATACAACAGACGAAATTATAAAAACACCCCCATCAATTTTTTAAAATTAAAGGAGTTTATTTAATAAGCACTCCTGACGATGATGAAATTGTTTATATTGGTAAAACAAAAACTAAAACAATAGCAGGAAGAATTGAAGACCATCGTTCCATCGGAACAGATTCGAATCTTCGAAGAATGTTAGAACTATATCCAAAGTATCCAAAAGAAATTAAAGAGTATCATATACGCTGTAAAGAAATAAAGAATGAAAGAGAAAGAACTTTTTTTAAGTATTTTGCAATCGGAATATTGCAACCACATTTCAATAAATAAGCTTCTCACAGATATATAGAATTTCAAGCTCTACTTAACCTATCTATACTTTAACGGTATTGATTTTTCCATTTTTCATTAATATCAAACAATCATGAAAATACGCGGAATTGCAAGAAGCACACTTGAATTTGTTCTTGAAGTCAGTAAATCCTGTCATCCTAATGAATTTGCAGGTTTAATGCAAGCAAGAGATGACATTATATCTGAAATTATGATACTTCCCGGAACTGAATCAGGTGAAACTAGTGCAATTATGCATATATATATGATGCCAAGTGTTAGATCTATTGGATCAGTCCATAGTCATCCATCGCCCAACACAACTCCTTCTAATGCAGACCTTGCTCTTTTTTCAAAAACTGGAAATTATCATATTATTGTTGGTGCACCCTATAATGAAAACAGTTGGACATGTTATAATGAAAAAGGTGAAAAAATTAAACTTGAAGTATTAGATGTGGATTTGGGCAATGACGATGATTGGGAACTTGTTTGATGCACATTTTTTAAATGTATATATTCTGTAAAATTATATACAAGGGGAAATTTTTAATAGCTCATTCGGAACGAATGAGCGTTTGCTAATTCGGAACGAATGAGCGTTTGCTAATTCTCAAAGAAAATTAACATTATCTCGAATTTTACTTATTATTATAAACTTCAATTTCAGTTATAACTTCAAGATAATCTTTAAATGTTGATGAAATATCAAGAGATGTAACAATATCTACTACACCTATTGCTATGATTGCATTTCCCTTTTTATCTCTTAGAGGTGATACTACTACTGCTTTTCCTTTATACACTCCACTTTTTGGAACCGTTCTAATTGTTTTATTTAAGCTTAAACACTCTTCAAGAATGGGTCCCGTATATTTATTATCAACGATTTTATTTTTTTCAATTCGCAATCCTTTTTTATTTAAACTTCTAATCGTTGTTGGAATTTGTAAAAGATGATGTAGTGCGAAAGCCAATGATTTAAGTTCAGATGCATCCGAGTTTTCAGATATTGTTATAGTTGCCATATATATCACATTATTATTGTTTTATTTTTGTATAGAGTTTATAAAGTTATATACTTAGCACTCATCAACGCACATTCTTTTTCCAATAATGTGTTGTCGAAAATCATAGATTTTCTTCCAAGAATGTGCTTTCAAAGGAAATGATATTCAAAGAACTTTTCAATTTCTCAAAAATTGTCTCTCTTTAAGAATGATTTTTTCAATTTGCAATCTGGAAATATGGTACTATCTTAAAACATTTCATTTAAAATTTGGATTTTCCCACATTAGTGTTTCTTTGAGTACGCTTTGAAATAAATAAGGGTGAGCATCAACAACAGGTATTAAATAAACCGTTTCAGGAGATTTTGGATCTCCGCCTAAACCTAAACATATATAAACTTTTATTTTAGTGCGTTCTTCAACATCTTTATATTTATCTAATTGCTTACGAGTGCACATTTTACAAATAAATTCTCCATTTTCATTTTTAGAAAGACTTTTACGATATTTTGCTTCTATCCAAAATTTTTCACGAGTTCTTTTATCTCTAAAACAAAAATCGGGGTTCATGCTTCTTTCTTCAAATCGTCTGGAATTTGAATCAAAGTCGTTTGTTTTTTCAACTACATCAAATAATTTATCATTAAATATTTCATCATAAACAAAATTTTCAAATTCAGCACCTTTGATTTCAGGAGATTCGTCTATTTCAATTATATTTTTAAATTCATTGCTTTTAATTTCAGATTTTTTATTTTTAGTTCTATTCTCAAACAATTTTTCGAGAAATTGAAAATTTCTCTCAGTATATAATTTTACAAATTATGCCCTATAAAAAAATTCATCTTTATCACCAATATATAAAAAAATTATAGGATATCATTTATTTTTAATGGCACTGTTTCAAAATCCAGTTATTTTGGCATTTATTGCACACACTGATTTTCTTGGTTTGTGCCTCCGATGGTCGAAATCTGTGCAAATCATTTTTGATTGTTGCTTTAAAATAACTAGGGAAAGGTATTGTGCCATTTTTAATATTTTAAAACCTTATTAATCTATCGTTTTATTTTTGCATATAACTTATAAAGTCATCCACTCGGGGAAATTTTCAATAGCTTGTTCAGAATGAACAAGCGTTTGCTCATTCGAAATGAATGGGCGTTATCTTGTAAAATATTTTTATATTATGGTGATATTTAGATTAAATCTATGCTATTGTATAATTAAGTATTATTATACACATGTTATTATATTATAAACACCATGCAATATAAATTTATTGAAAAATTAAAAAATTCATCTTAATTTTATCTTTATGCATAATGCGAAAATTAGATATTTTATAGAACACACTTCTTTTTAAGAACTGTATATTTCTAAATCATCTGCAACAATAAAATAATTGTTTTTTTTTTAGATTAAAGCATTACTTTTTTTGGCATACCAATTACATTTATTTGTTGAATAAGTTCTGTAAATTGCTCAATTTCAAATTGTAATATTTCATCTTCTGACATGCTTATTGACATTTCTCCATCAACCGTCAATCTATCAGGACCTCTTCTTATAAATCGCTCAATACCATCTCTACTTAACACTTCATTAAGGTCAATATCATGCACAAAAGCTCGCCCAGGTATAATAACAGTTTCTTTTATTTTTGAAAGGTCAAGTGCTTTTATATCTTCAATAGTAATAAGACAAGCAATATCTTTATTTACAGGCACAACATCCACAAATCCTTCAAGCTTATCAAATATTTCTTTTAAAAACGGCTCTGCGGTAATACTTGTTATAAGTGTCACCTCTTTCTTAATTTTAGGAAGTTTTTTAAGTAAATCATCATAAAATCTTATTGCAAATGGTGCACCAGTTAAAGGATCATATACGGGAGTTCCAGTAATTCTTAAATTATAATTCGATGCAGCATCATACACAATATCTTGAAATTCTGATATAGTATGTGGAATTATTCCTTTCATAATTGGTGCATTATTTAAAATTAGCCCTTGGCTCTTCGTGTTTGCAAATCTCATAAGCATTGCACCCGTTGCACCTGCATTTTCCAAATCAGATAGCGTTTTTTTAAGAATTTCGCCATCATTTACACCTGGAATTAATATAATTGCCGCATATACTTCACATTCTTTACAAAAGTCATAAAACACTTTTAAAGATGCGTCTGGATTTGGGTCTTTCATGTATTTTTTTCGAAGATTTAAATCTGTTGCAAATATAGTGAAAGATACTTCGGTCACACCTTGTTCAATAAAAAATTCAGCTTCATCTCCATGATTAAATCCTTTTCCACTTGTATATCCGATATGAATGGGGACTCTAAATTGTGAGAAAATCCAAGATACAAGTTCTTTAAGTTCTTTGTAACAGCTAACATCGCCACCCCCACTAATTGTAATTTTATCAATAGGTGATTTGCAGAAATTTATAGTTTGTAGAACAGTTTGCATTACACTTGCAAGTGGTTTAAACCCCGAATAAGATTCTGTAATTCCTCTTGTGCAATAATCACATCCTTTTGAAAATGGAAAACAATGTTTGCACCCAAATGCTTTATTGTTTTTTACTTTTTTAAAATAACAATAATCACAAAATCCAAGACAATCAATTCCGGGACTTCCACCTATGTCAGCAATAATTTCCATACACTCATATTTAGGTTTATATTTAAAAATATTTTACAAAATAGAATTGATTTAAAGGACATATTTTAATTTTTGTATGTGTTTAGTCGAGAAATTAGAAATTTCTCTCAGTATGTAATACGAATAACGACCATTCGTTCAATCATGAGCTATCCGAGATTTTCTATAACATATTTCTCTTTGAGGAATATGTATTTGTAAATTATATACTAATATTCAGAATGTTCAATCACAAGTTACGAGAAATTAGAAATTTCTCTCAGTATATAATTTATAAATTATATACTATAAAAAATTTAGAAAAAAGCAATGGTGCATTAATTCACAGATTGCACAGATTGAGTAAATTCAAGAAATTTTTAATTTTTCAAAATAAAATTTATCTGTAAAAAGATATATTAATGGCCATATTATTTGCTATATGCATCTCGACTATGGCGAACATGGTAAATTATCACGACCTTTGTTTTAGTACATACTTGATAAATCACTCTATAATCTCCAACTCAGATACGATAATTCCGTTCAGAATTTCGAAATTTACGATGCTGTGGCGGAAATGGATTATTTGCAAGAGATTCAGCAATTTTAACAATTCTATGAATTTATTGCGAGTCAATATTTCGTAAGTCTCGTTCAGCGGATTTTTTCCACTGAATCTTAAAAGAATCCATCTTTTTTCAATTTATATTTAATTTCTTCTAATGTTATCGCGGATTCATCTTGCCGTTCAGTTATGATTGTGATATCATGTATATCTTCTATGAGTTCTTCATACTCTTTGATTGGAATAACTACTGCTGTTTTTTGTCCCATTTCGTTTATAATATATTGCTCTTGAAATTTTTTCATTGTATATAACTTATAAAGTTATATACTAAACACTCATTCATTCTGAATGAGTTAGAGAAATTTTTTAATTTCTCGTATTCACATTCCTTAAATTTTTAATTTCTAAAAATTCTCAATTCAATTATTTTTGAAGAATTGTATTAATCGCCGTTATCAATGCATCAACAGATGCACATACAATATCTGAACTTGAAGACCTTGCATTTATAATTCTCCCCTCTTCATCTTCGACGCCAATTATAACTTCTGCAAGCGAATCCGCCCCCCCAGAAATTGCTTCAATTCTAAAATCATGCAATTTAATTTTTGTATATTCTTTTATTATCTCTTCTACAACATTTAAAGCAGCATCTACTGGACCCACGCCTATATTAGAAATAACAACTTCTTTATTGTCGATTATTACTTTTATTACTGCTGTTGGAGTAATTACATTTCCAGTCATAACAGAAAGCTCTTTTAACACAATCATTTTTCGCCCTTTTGGCTTTCCAAGAACCACTCTTGCAACTGAATGAAGATCGGCATCTGTTATCCTTTTACCTTTATCTGCAATATTTTTAATTCTACTTACAATTTCATCCATTTGAGCTGTTGTAGGGTGTAATCCAGCCGATATCAATGATTTTTGTATTGCATGCCTTCCTGCATGTTTTCCAAGCACAATTCTACGCACAGCCCCAACCATTTCAGGAGTCATAATTCCGGGCTCAAAAGTATCTGATTTTTCAAGCACTCCATGAGTATGTATTCCAGATTCATGTGCAAATGCATTTTCTCCGACAATTGCCGTATTTGGAGGTATGCGAATTCCAGTATATTGCTCAACCATTTTAGAAGTTTCTAAAATATATTCTGTTTTTATATTTGTTTGCATTTCATATATTGAATGTAAACTCATTACAGTTTCTGCAAGACTTGCATTCCCAGCTCGTTCCCCAATTCCATTTATTGTGACTTGTACCTGTCCAGCACCTGCTTCTATTGCCATAATATTATTTGCAACTGCAAGACCAAAATCATTATGGCAATGAACATCGATTAATGCACCTTTTATTTCTTTTTTCAATCGATTTATAAGATTATAAATGCCAGATGGTGCCATTATTCCAACTGTATCTGGAACATTGATAATATCGCATCCAACATCAACAACTGTTTTATATACTTCTTTCAAATAATCAAAATCTGTTCTTGTTGCATCCATTGCCGAAAACATGCATTCTATTCCATGCGATTTAATATAATCAACTGCATTTTGCGACATTTCAAGAACTTCTTCTCTTTCTTTTTTTATTGTGTGAATTCGTTGAATGTCAGAAGTAGGAATAAAGGTATGTATAATATCCACACCACAATCAATACATGCATCGATATCCTTTTCAACAACTCGTGCAAGACCGCACACTTTAAGATTTAAATTTTCATTTACAATTAATTTTACAGATTGTTTATCTCCCTCTGAAGTTATTGGAAATCCTGCCTCTATTGAATCTACACAAAGCTTGTCAAGTTGTCTTGCTATTTCTAATTTTTGTTCTGTAGTTAATGATACACCTGGCGTTTGTTCGCCATCTCTTAGGGTTGTATCAAAAACAGTTATGTGTCTTTTTTTGTTGATACTTGTACCATATAAATTATTACTCATTTTTGATTTTTCTCGTTGTATATAATTTATAACATTATATGATTAACACTTATTCTCTTTGAGAATGGCATTTAAAAAAATTTCCAATATCTTATTTGGAAAGCTCATTCGGGACGAATGAGCATATGGGAAAATCTTTGATTCAGGAAATTCTCAAAGAGAATTTCCTTCTAAAAATTTCTCCAAAGGAGAAATTTTGTTTTCGAACAAACGAGCGTTTGCCAATTCTCAAATAGAATTGTTGTTATCTCGCATTTTTTTATGAGGCGGGAGCTCAAATAATTAATCGTGAATTATGAACTACCGCAGATTTTCTTTAACGATTATTCTCTTTAAGAATGTGCTTTATAAAAAATAAGTTAAAGAAAATTTTTAGTTTCTCGTTTCTCAGAAAATCACCCCATTCAAATAAAGTTTATATGGGGCTTATAATTAAAATTTAATTTTGCCCCTTTCTCCTAAACTCAACTCAGTTTCATCATTAAATCCAGATTTTGCATATGCATCTATAATTTCAACTTTTGCACCAATTTCAAGTTCATGAACAATATTTGCATGTGCGCCCCATAGAGTAACTCTTATGTCTCCGGTGTTATCGGATACATTAATATTTGCAACAATTCCAGGAGTCCCATCATCGCGAGAGAACTCCCTAATATCTCCTTTGCCAGATACTTCTCCTTCTATTGAATATGCACTATCCGGTACAATATCTATGATTTCTGTAAATGTTTCTTTAAATTCAACAGTTTCATCAATCTTTTTAATTATCCCATAATCCCCAATTTGAAGTTCTACTTTTTGACTGAAATTATTTTCTCTTGCATATGCATTTAATATTTCAATAGAATCATCCACTTCAAGTTCTTCTGTAATATCTGTTTTATCATCCCATAAAGTAACTCTAATTTTTCCTGTAATATCTCCAATTTCTAAATTGCAAACTCGCCCAACCGAACCGTCTTTTTTATTAAACATTCGCATCTCTGATATATTAAGAACTTTTGCTTTAAGATTGATATCCCCCATTCCATCTATAACATCTTTAATCTCAAGTGAGTTCATTACAACAGTGATATTTTTTTCAATTTCAGTAATTGAACCAGTTCTTCCAAGATTTATTTCAATTCCTGAATAGCCATCTTTTGCATATCCTTGTATTTGATATACGCTTCCTTCTTTGATTTTATTTGCTTTTATAAGTTCTGCCTTTTCATCCCATAATGTTACGCGGATTGCACTTGTTTCGTCTGCAACTTTAATATTTCCAACTATTCCAACAGAACCGTCATTTCGGTTAAACTCTCGAATTCCAAGTAAAGATACAACTTTAGCTGACACATTTACATTATCTCCTGCTTTTATGCTTGATATTGTAGAGTCACCTTCGGTTTCAGTAACGCCAAGATCTTTTGAAACAAGCATAGCTGCGGTTTGCTCATCGCATAAACCATTCATTTTTTCAATTTTTTCTTCAACTCTTTTTAAGAAGTCTTTTTTATCAATAATGCCATCAAGTTTTTCATAAATTTCATTAATTGTGCTCATAGTTAGTCCTTTATATTTAATTCAATGTATTTCGAGTATATAATCATATTCAATTTATTAAATTCAAATAATTATTACTTTTCCGATAGTGTTTAAATGATTAACATTAACTATATTAGCAACAATCATAATAAATTTAACTATCAATGAAACTTAATGCAATCCAATTTTTAGTAAATTCATCTTTTATGATGACGATTATATTTGTACCACTTTTCGCGAAATCTCTTGGAGCGTCATATTTTGAAATAGGAATAATTGGTGCAGCATTTGGATTTATGACTTCAATTTCCTCATATATATTTGGAAGGGTTGCTGACATTCATAAATTAAAAAGCATTCTTTTGGTGGGTCTATTAGCATCTGCAATTACATTCTTTTTACAAATATTTGCAACATGCCCAATATCTCTTGCAATTGTGCGAGGTTTTGCAGGATTTAGTATAGGTATAGCTCCCGGTGCACTTGTTGCATTTGTGCATTATAAGAAAAAAAGCATTGGAAAATTTAGTTCATTTGGTGCACTTGGGTGGACAATTGGATACATACTTGCGGGATTAATTGGAAATATTTATTATTTATTTGTAATATCTTCTTTATTTTTTTGTATTGCATTTATATGTGCACTTGGATTAGAAGATATAGAAAAACCAGTTCTTGATTTGGGATATTTTTCACATGACACTCTAATAAAAAATATAAGAATTTATTTGGCAATATTTGTGCGGCATACAGGGGCAGTTTCTGTATGGGCTATTTTACCATTATATCTTGCTTATCTTGGTGCAAATATGTTTTGGATAGGTATGATTTATGCAATTAATCCTGCTGTGCAATTTTTCATTATGCGAAATATGGGTGGTTTTAAAAATGAAACACTTGTATCAATAGGATATATTTTATCAATTTTTGCATTCGTAAGTTTTGCATTTGCACCAACTTATTTATTTATAATTCCCGGAATGATACTTGTGGCATGTAGTTGGTCATTTCTATTTGTAGGTTCAATGAATTTAGTTATTAAAAAAAATCCAGATATAGCAACTTCTGCAGGACTTCTTAATTTCTCAATAGGTGCGGCAAGTGTTACAGGTCCATTAATTGGTGGTACTCTATTACAATTCTATGGATTTGAAGTTGTATTATTTGGTGCAGCAATATTATCCTTTTTTGGATTTGTCATATTTGTTAAATTTTAAATAATAAAATGATTTTTTTATTAAAAATGTTAGGAAAATATTTCTAAACTAAAAATTTTTCACTCATTTTTCATTTAATAATCCATAACATTATAAACTGTGACTGTTTAATATTATAACATCATAGCTCTATAAAATTAAATTAAATGGAGTTGTGTATTCTATTTAATAAAAACATTCAATGCATTATAAAATATTAAATTTAATGAATTTTGAATGGGTAATAAATAGATATTAAATAGACAATTAAAAATTCAATTTGATATTTAATAAATATTCATGCAATGCATGTAAATATCTATCAAATTATACCAATAATAGATTCAAATACTAATAGTAGAAATTACGAGCATAATAGTTTGTAATAAAATTATATAAAATTAATAAACACTTTTAATATAATATTTAAACGAGAAAAGAGGAATTTTCTCGTTTTTTACATATTACCAAAAAAGTATAAATTTTTTCAATTACAATTAAGTTCTAAATTAAATACTTCTATTTAATTAAAAGAAGTTTATACAATTTCCAAAAAAATTATAAATAAAATTTATGATTTTAAAAATATTTAGAGCTGTACATTCAAATATTTGATTTATGCATGATTATAAATCACTGATGCTGTAATATATTGCAAATTATGCTGTTTTATATTGAAAAATTGGAATTTTCATAAATATTGGGTTTACAATATTTGTATTAATTTCATAATTTTGATTTCAAATAAATTAAATTATTGTGGTTAATCATATAAAGCAAAGGGCATAATTGTGATAAATTTTAAAAAGTATCATCTCTAATACATTTGCAATTATTTAATAATCACTTATACTAACATGCATTCGTTTAAAAAAGATAAAAAACATTTTTTTAAATAAATGTATAAAATAAAAAAGCATAATATCAATAAATTAAAATTTTAGTTTTATATATTGGTTCAAAGAAATGCATATTTTATAAAAAAAGCTGATTTTTATTTTTGGATAGCTCGTTTGGAACAAAAGAGCGTTTGCTCGTTTGGAACAAACGAGCGTTTGCTCATTTTCGAAGAGAATGAGTGTATGAGAAAATCTTTGATTTTTGATAAATCAGTCTTGAAGAGAGTGAGCGATAGCATACAATTTATAAAATTCATTCTCGTTAGAAGGTCATTAACGAGCGTATCGTTTCGAACTAGCTTTCGAAGAGAATGACCGTTTAATGAACGATTATTATATACAAATAGAAATTTTAAATTTCTCGTTTTTATAATGCTGTAAATGTTTCATATAAGTGGTTACAACTAAAAAATAGGTAGAATGTATTTATAAATAAACATATTACAACTTTGAAAAAGATTGTATTGATGCATAATCTTTAATAAAAAAATATTGGGCGTGTTATATTAATTTATTTCAAAAGAATGAATGGTTAAGTGTAATTTAATTTTTATATTTTAAATATAATTATTATTTGTCTATTTGCTACTAATTTGTATTTAGATTCCATATGATTAGAGAAAATGATAAAATTTTAATTTTATGCACAATCTGAAAGAATTTTCGTATTATTCATATATAATTTGTAAAGTCCATTCTTGGAAAAAGAATGAGCGCTTATTATATGCTATGGGAAATTTCTAATTTCTCGAAATGAATTTCGAGAAAAAAGGAAAATTTCTCTCAGTATATAATTTTACAAATTATATACTATAAAAAAATTATAAAAATTTTGCCTTCTTATTGTATATAATTTGTAGATGCAGGTCTCTTGAAAAAAGAACCATGTTCTAGAAAATCTCAAATAACTTATCAATGAACATCTTTGATAGCTCATGATTGAACAAATGGGCGTTAATATGCTCTCGAAGAGGTAGGCGTTATCTCATAAAATTTTATGAATCTTTAGGAATCTATTAAAGGGGAGGGGGATACAAAGGAGAATTACATAATGCAACACATAGATACTACAAAATATAATATTCACTTAAAAATAGATGCAAACGGCATTGTTGAACAGTCTGATATCGTGGGTGCTATTTTTGGACAAACTGAAGGACTTCTTGGTTCTGACCTTGATATACGCGATCTTCAAAAAACTGGAAGAATTGGTCGAATTGAAGTTGCAATCACATCAAAGATGGGGAAATCAAAAGGCACCATCACAATTTCATCTAGTTTAAATAAAATTGAAACATCTGTACTTGCTGCTTCACTTGAAACCATAGAAAAAATTGGACCGTGCACTGCAACAGTTGAAGTGACTCGTGTTGAAGATATTCGTTCTACAAAGAGGCAACAAATTATAGATCGGGCAAAGGTTATATTGAATGAAGTATTTGATGATACCATTCCAAAATCTCAAGAAATTGCTGAAGAAATTCGTGAAGCAATTGTTATTCACGAGATTAAATATTATGGTAAAAGAAAAATTCCATGTGGGCCTACAATGGAAAGTTCAGATGATATAATAATCGTCGAAGGTCGTGCAGATGTTTTAAATCTTTTACGATATGGTATAAAAAATACAGTTAGTGTTGGTGGTACAAATGTCCCCAATGAAGTTGTACAGCTTACTAAAAAGAAAAATGCTACGGCATTTACAGATGGCGATCGTGGGGGAAAGCTTATAATAAAAGAACTTTTGCAAGTTGCAGATATTGATTTTATTGCACGGGCACCAAGAGGAAAATCTGTTGAAGATTTAATACAAAAAGAAATTGTAAGGGCTTTACAACAAAAACAACCAATTGAACAAGTTTCTGAAGAATATGCTATAATAGAAACTGAATTGCAGCCTACGCATATAAAGCATGCACGACTTCCAAAACGAAAAGAAATTTCTAAGTTAAAAAGTCCATTGGAAAAAGGTATCGAAGATGGAAAAATTCAAAAATTACCACCTAAACCAATTGTAGAATTTCCAAAAAACATTCCGCAAAATCAAAAATTAAAAATATATTCAGAAAAAATAATAGGAACTTTTGGGGCAAAATTTTTAGATTCTGACAACAATATTATAAAAAAGACTTCAGTTAGAGATCTTATAAAAGTATTAAAAAAAACAGATGATGATGTAAAAAGTGTAATATTCGATGGTGTTGTCACTCAACGCATACTTGATATTGCAATGGATAAAGGTGTTGAGAATATAATTGGTGCAAAAATTGGACACATAGCAAAAACTCCAATTTCTATAAATATATCTACTGTCCATGAATTATGAATATTTTAGATTAAAATATTATAAATTCGTTTGTGAATTGTATATATTTTAAAATTGTAAAATTAAATATAAGGCATTTCAAACATCCATAAAGCATATATAAGAATTCATCTGTATTAAATAGCTAAATATTTATTCATGTGAACGAGCATTTATAAATTAAGATAATGCAGGAAAATAGAAAGATAATTATCTGGGATAATACTTATCTAGAACGAAAATTAAAAATTTTCTCTTTTGTATATAATACGGATAATGCTCATTCTTTTTAAGAATGAGTTATAGAAATTTCCAATCTCTCGTGCATCTTTTCATTCAAAAAACATATATTTACAAATTATATGCAACAATAAAAAAAACTTTCATAATTAAGTTTGAATGCACTTAATTGAATTAAATGAAAATGAATTTTTAAATAAAAATTCAAATGATTTTTATAGGGAACTTAAAATATTCTTTAAAAATCATGTCAAATAACGCTCATTCATTCTGAATGAGCTATTAAAGATTTTTTCCAACGCTCATTCTCTTTGAGACTGAGCAAACGCTCGTTTGTTCCAAACGAGCTATCAAAAATCAAAGATTTTCTCATACGCTCGTTTGTTCCAAACGAACTATAAAAAAAACATTAAATTACATATTAAAAAATAACGCGTTATTATGCACAAAGATGAATTAATTCAATTACATACATTAATGGTACAGATAAGAAGATATTTTGAAAATAATGGAACTTGCCAAAGTTTTGAAGAATATGATTCCTTGTCGATTAGTCCAATGCATTTACATAGAAGCAAAGCAGAACATAAGCATGCAATTTTTGTACTTGGAAACAATATTGCGTCAATAGTGACAGACGAGGGTGACAAAAGTGTAATTGGTCGAATATCGACACGAAGAATGCAAGAATTTATAAATAGATCAAGTAAAGAAATTTCACAAAAATCTCATTAATTTAATTAAATATATTTTTCATCTTTTCGTATGGGCATATACCTTGTGTATATGTCATCATTACATTCATTGCTGATATATCCATATGCATTTATTTTTTTACAAGAAATATTTTGATGTGAAAATCCATAAAATCTTTTTCTCATAAATATTCCTATTTCCCCATCAAGATAATGCCCCTTTTTAATTCTGTATAGTTCAAATCCTGCTTGCCCATATATTCGTTGTGCTTTTTTATTACTAATTCTAACTTCAAGATATACACATTTAAGGGAATTTCTGTGAAATATGCATAAGATTCTATGAAGTAATCGAACTCCAATTCTTTTATTTCTATATTCGTGTTTTACTGCAATTGAAGATATTTGTCCTTCATTTTCTGAAAAAGTATATCCTATTACATATCCAATTATATTATTCTTGTCTATTGCTACTAAAAATTCATACGCATCTATTTCGTAAAGAATATCATGAATAGATGAATTTCGTTCTTTAAATGTGTTTGATTCAATTTCTAATACGCCATTAAGATCTTCTGCTTTAAATTTCCTTATAATCATTTAATTTGCCTACAAATACTCATTAATATTTATCAAAAATGTATGCTTAATATATAAAACATTCTTATGTTTTTTCATAGCTCATTCGGAACGAATGGGCGTAAACACGCATTCTTTTAGAATGAGTTATTCGAATAAACGAGTGTTGGTATACAATTTGTAGATATGTATTTCTCAAAGAGAAACATGTTCGAGAAATTATCAATAACCAATTCTCAAAAAGTGTTGGCGTTATCTCGAATAATTATATTGTATGCTTACGAGAAATTAGAAATTTTTTTAACTCATTCAGAATGAATGAGTGTTTAGTATATAACTTTATAAGTTATATATAATGCACATTCGTCCCAAATGTGCTAATAAAAAAGCAAAAAGTTATTATTTTTCTATATTTGTTTTATTTTACAAAAGATAATTATATAAAGATAGAATACAAATTTATTGCAAGTGTAGAAAATTTTCACATTCAATTTAGATTGTAATCGACAGAATGTGAAATTTAAATCTAATTGATGTTTTCAGTGCATGTTTTATTAGTTCTATTATTAATTTTTGTAATGTACTGCCAATTAATTGTAAATCTAATATGTGTCAAATACAATGACAACTGATAATAAAAAAGAAGTTAAATTCATAATAGATGCAATATCTATCGGAACTAAATTAGCATTTTCAGTAATATCGGGTGGATTCATAGGAATATTAATCAATTATTTAATAAAAAGATTATTTGGGATAGATTTATTTGCATTATTTTTAATAGTTGGATTATTTATTGGTTTTATAGGTGGCATATATTATGCATATAAAACAGCTTATGCAATTGGGTAAATTTTCTAAATACATTATCTTAAAATCAAACTATTTATATCTTAACAACATTTTATTAATGTTCTATCAAAGTTTCACATATATTGGAGTTGGATTAAAATAATGACTGAAAACGATTTAATAAAATCTGGAAATTTAAAAATTGAATGGGCATCCAATCATATGCCTGTTTTAGCAAATATACGAAAGCAATTTGAGCGAGAAAAACCACTTAAAGGGCGTAAAATAGCAATGGCATTACATGTCGAAGCAAAAACTGCCGTACTTGTGGAAACTTTAGCAAAAGGTGGTGCAGAAGTTGCAATTTCTGGATGTAATCCATTAAGCACACAAGACGATGTTGCAAAAGCATTGCACACAAGAGAAAATATAACTTGCGTAGCAAAATATGGTTGCAATAATGAGGAATATTACGAAGCCATGAATAAAGTATTGGATATAAAACCAGACATTACAATAGATGATGGTGCAGATTTAATCTTTAAAATTCATAAAGAATTTCCACAACTTTTGCCTACTTTATTAGGGGGATGTGAGGAAACTACAACTGGAATTCATAGACTTAAAGCAATGGAGCGAGATGGTGCACTTAAAATGCCTGTAATTGCAGTAAATGATGCAAAAACCAAATATCTTTTTGATAATCGTTATGGGACTGGGCAATCTTCATGGGATGGAATTATACGGACAACGAATTTACTTGTTGCAGGTAAAAATGTCGTAGTATGTGGATATGGGTGGTGTGGTAAAGGTGTGGCACTTCGTGCAGTTGGGCTTGGAGCAAGTGTTATTGTGACAGAAATTGATCCTGTGCGAGCACTTGAAGCACGAATGGATGGGCACAGAGTAATGAAAATGATTGATGCCGCAAAGATTGGGGATATTTTTATGACAATTACAGGTGGGCGAGACATTTTATCCAAAGAACATTTTAAAGTAATGAAAGATGGTGCAATACTTGCAAATTCAGGACATTTCAATGTAGAAATAAATCTTGAGGAGCTTGAAGCACTTGCAACAACTGTTAGGATTGTTAGAAATAATATTAAAGAATATGTGGTTGGAAATAAGAGAATCAACATTCTTGCAGATGGAAGACTTGTAAATCTTGCAGCAGGAGACGGACATCCTGCGGAAGTTATGGACATGAGTTTTGCAAATCAAGCACTTTGTGTAAGACATATTGCAGAAAATAAACTTGGAAATGGAGTTCATCCAGTTCCGATTGAACTTGATATGCTTGTTGCAAAGCTTAAACTTGCTTCCCTTGGTATTGATATTGATGTTGCAACTGATACACAGGTTGAATATATGGATGGATGGGAGTGCGGAACATAAATTTATTTTTCGCTCAATTTTTTTAATTATATTAATGTATATTTTTTAAGAGAATTAAAGAGAAATTAGAAATTTCTTTGAACATCATTAACGCTCGTTCGTTCCGAACGAGCTCTTAAAGAGAATGAGTGTTAAGTATATAATAAACGCTCGTTCTCTATGAGAATGAGCTTTATAAATTATATGCAGAAATAAAATTATTTTAAATTCCCATTAAGCCTAATATTTTTTGATTATGAAAAAGATGAATTTAAAATTTTAGATATATTGTATGAAAATAACACTACTTGGCACAGGTGATGCTACAGGAACTCCTGTTATTGGATGTGATTGCCCAACATGTAAAGATGCATTAAATGGTGGTAAAAGTAAAAGATATCGTTTTTCAATACTTGTTGAATCTTATGAAGGGGCTATATTTATAGACACAGGTCCCGATCTTAAATGGCAAATGATTGAAAACAATATAAGTCATGTAAATGGTGTGATATGGACTCATGGGCATTATGATCATTATGCAGGATTTGGGGAATTTTATAGAATTCAAAATAATGTTGATGTTTATGGGCTTAAAAGTACAATAGATTATATTCTGGATTATCTTTATTTTTTAAAACCAATTAGGCATGATATTTTAATATATGAACAATTTGAAGTAATTGGGCTTACTTTTATTTTATTTAAAGTTAATCATCCACCATTAAAAGAATCCATTGGTGTCATGATTTTAGAAGGGGATAAAAAAGTAGTTATTACTGGTGATTCGTGCGCTGAGTTTCCTGATAAAACGCTTGAATTAATTCAAAAGCCTGATCTTCTAATTGCGGATGGAATTGTGCCACATCCTATGAAAGTTAGAAAGCACATGAATTCTAAAGATGCGATTGATCTTGGTTTGAAAATTGGGGCAAAGAAAACAATCTTAACGCATCTTAGTCATTATTTTAAACCACATGATCAAGCATCAAAATCACTTCCTCTTGGATATGATGGGATGGTAATTAAAATTTAAATTGTTAGGAATTATTTTTGTAAACCATAATATTTATATGTGGTATTGTGCTTATTTATAGAATTAACTTAAATTATTTAATAAATATTAAATATTAATTGTATTATATAATTAAATTGATTTTTAAAATTATTGAATCACAATTCTCATTCTTATAGATGTAAAAATCATATAAATTTCTATCGGAGTTTATACATTTACAAATCGTATTATTATGATTCGATTATTATTGAGTTATTAATTAAAAATTAATTTCTACTTGCGTATACATTAAAATAAAATACTGGTAATGTTAATATCTACTATCGCAATTTAAAAAGTGATTTATATGAAAAATACAGATGAATTTGTTAAAAGTTTTTATACAACTGATGAATATATTACTAAAAATCCCTCACTTCATGAAGAAGATACACCTTGGAAAATCAGTAAAATTATCCCTCTTGTTGATAAATTTATTGAAGATATTAATGAAAAAGAAATTAACCTATTAGATGTTGGGGGGCTGGTCTAATTCTTAATGCAGCATCCACCTATATTGAAAAAAATTATGGTGCACAAATTAATAAATTTGCATTAGATTTAAGTCCAGGGATGCTTAAAATTCAAAACGAGAGAAATGTCGACTTAAAAAAAGCTTTAAATGAAGATATTTGTAAAACTTCATTGGGTGATAAAGAAATAGATCTTACTTTAATGATTGATGTATTGGAGCATGTTCCCAATCCAACAAAAGCACTAGAAGAAGTAAAAAGAATTTCTAAATTTATTATACTTAAAGTTCCATTGGAAAACAACATTCTTCTTAATACAATGGATTTTATAACAAAAGGTAAAGTAAGACAAGAATTAATAGAAACAGTTGGTCATATTAATGTTTATAATTTTAATAAACTTAATTATGAAATAGAAAAACATGCTGGTTATGTATTAGATTCATATTATACAAATGTGTTTGATTATGTTAAAAATTCAGAACATTATAAAAATAAGATGAGCACGCGATTTAAACTAATGAATTTCGTTGCTGGACATACATTTAAGGCGTCACCCAAATTGAGTTCTATTGTGTTTTCTGATTTCGCTATGATTTTGGTTAAATGCTATTAAGAAATACATGCTTGTCAAAATTTAAACGAACCACGCAATGTATAAATATAAAAATTAAATATCTTCTTAAACCATTCTTAAAGAATATGTATTATATATACCAATTCAAATTACATACAATTTAAAAAAAACAAACAAATATGGAATGATATTATTTTTCAATATATTGCAATCATTTTAAGTAAATAATAAAATTTATTTCACATATTCGAGATAACGCTCATTCGTTCGAATAACTCATTCTGAAAGAATGAGTGTTTACGCTCATTTGTCCCAAATGAGCAAACGCTTGTTCATTCTGAACAAGCTATCAAAGATTTTCTTAAACTCATTCTGAAAGAATGAGTGATTACGCTCATTCGTTCCGAACGAGCTATTAAAAATATATTAATAATAATAAATACTCAATTATTAGAGAAAACATATGGTGGATAAAAAACAAGTATATTTTTTCGGTGGCAATAAAACCGAAGGCAATGGAAAATTAAAAAGTCTGCTTGGTGGCAAGGGTGCATACCTTGCAGAAATGGCATCGCTTGGTATCCCAGTTCCACATGGATTTACTATAACAACAGACACTTGTATGCAATATCTTGATGATGGCAATTTTTCAAAAGAATTACTTGCGCAGATGGAAGATGCATTAAAAAAATTAGAAACTTCAACTAATAAAAAATTTGGAAATTCAAAAGATCCACTTCTTGTGTCAGTTCGATCTGGTGCTAAAATATCTATGCCAGGGATGATGGATACTGTGTTAAATCTTGGATTAAATGATGAGTCTGTGAAAGGACTTGCTACGAAAACAGGTAATGGAAGATTTAGTTATGATAGTTATCGTAGATTTCTTGCAATGTTTGGAAATGTAGTTCTTGGCATCAATTCTAGTGGATTTGAATCCATACTTGAATGTAAAAAGACAGAGAATGGAGTTAAACTCGATACTGAACTTTCAGTTGAATCATTAAAAGAAATTGTTAATGAATTTAAAGATTTAATTAAAAATAAAACTGGAAGGTCGTTTCCACAAGATACAAAAAAACAGCTTATTATGGCAATACAAGCAGTATTTAAATCTTGGAATATTCCGCGGGCAATCACATATCGAAAATTGCATAAAATTCCTCATAATCTTGGAACTGCAGTAAATATTCAATCAATGGTGTATGGAAATATGGGCGAGACTTCTGGAACAGGGGTCGCATTTACTCGAAATCCTGCAACAGGTGAAAATAAATTATTTGGTGAATATTTGCTTAATGCACAAGGAGAAGATGTTGTAGCAGGAATTAGAACCCCACTTGCAATAGATTCTTTAAAAGAAACCATGCCAGATATATTTAAAGAATTCATAGGGATTTGTACAAAACTTGAACAACATTTTAAAGATATGCAAGATATTGAATTTACTATTGAAGAAAATAAATTATACATATTACAATCGCGAACTGGCATGCGAACTGTTAGGGCGTCTTTTAAAATTGCGTGTGATATGGTGGATGAAGGTTTAATTGATAAGAATGTTGCACTTCTTAGGATAAAACCATCTCAAATTGATAGGATGTTGCATCCAAGAATAAGTTCAGATACAAAATATACTGCAATTGCATCTGGGCTTGCAGCATCTCCAGGGGCTGCCGTTGGAAAAGTTGCATTCACAGCAGAACAAGCAGAACTAATGGCAAAAGATGGAATTAAAACAATACTTGTGCGTACTGAAACATCTCCAGAGGATATTGATGGAATGAATGCAGCAGAAGGAATTTTAACTGTAAGGGGAGGTATGACTTCACATGCTGCCGTTGTCGCAAGAGGTATGGGAAAACCATGTGTTACAGGTTGTGGGGATATTGTCATTGATATGAATAAAGGAATTTTTACAGTCAATGGTTTAACTATTAAAGAAGGAGATTTTATAACAATCGATGGTACCAAAGGTAATGTAATTCTTGGAAAACTTGAATTAAAATCCGCAGGATTTAGTAAAGAACTTAAAAGAATATTATCATGGGCAAATGAAATTAAATCTCTTAATATAAGGGCAAATGCTGACACTCCCGAAGATGCAGAACTTGCACGGGCATTTGGAGCGGAAGGTATAGGACTTTGTAGAACTGAACATATGTTTTTCGGAGATGATAGAATTGCTCTTGCTCGTAAAATGATTATGGCAACAAATGAAACTGTTAGAAAAGAAGCTTTATCAAAACTCCTTCCTATTCAGAAAAACGATTTCTTAAAAATATTTAAAGTGATGGATGGATTGCCTGTTACAATTCGACTTCTTGACCCTCCTCTTAATGAGTTTTTGCCAAGTCATGACGACCTTGTAGAAAAAGTACATGAACTTGAAAAAGAAGCAGAAGCACATCATGAAAAAGAGATAAATGAAATACGGGATATGATTGAGCATTCGTTAGTGCTTAGAGAAATAAATCCTATGCTTGGACACAGAGGATGCAGACTTGGTATTACTTATCCTGAAATATATGAAATGCAAGTTAAGGCAATTATGGAAGCTGCATGCGAACTTAAAAAAGACGGAATTGTAGTAGCTCCTGAAATTATGATTCCCCTTATTTCCAATCTTGCAGAATTGCGTTTTGTCAAAAAAAATATAATCAAAGTGGCAGAAAAAGTTATAGATGAAGCTGGTATAAAAGTGGATTATCTTATTGGAACAATGATTGAACTTCCAAGGGCTGCAATTACCGCAGATTTAATTGCACAAGAAGCCGAATTCTTTTCATTTGGAACAAATGATTTAACTCAAACTACTTATGGATTTAGCAGGGATGATGCAGGAAAATTCATTCCATATTATATTGAACATGGTGTATTGGATTGCGATCCTTTTTCAACTCTTGATCAAGAAGGAGTAGGGGAATTGATAAAGATTGGTATTAAAAAAGGTAGATCTTCAAGGCCGGAAATGAAGATGGGAATCTGTGGAGAACATGGCGGAGATTCAGATTCAGTTAAATTTAGTCATGCAATAGGGCTTAATTATGTAAGTTGTTCGCCATATAGGATACCAATTGCACAACTTGCAGCAGCACAAGCTGTTATTGAAGATAAGAAATAAAAAACTTCTTTAACTCATTCTCAAAGAGAATGAGTGTCTATTATATAACTTTACAAGTTATAGGGGCTGTCCAATAACTAATTTACATTAAAGATGTTGCAGATCTTGTAGATAAATGTTACCGTGATTCATGGAAGCTTGATGTTGGTCAGATAATGTGGCATGGTGCCAAAATTCCATGCCCACATAATTATGGTAAAACTAGTAAGGATACGCCTTTGACACCTA
>JAAXQB010000297.1 GCA_012329085.1 Methanosarcinales archaeon
CAGAACGAATGAGCGTAATCACTCATTCTTTCAGAATGAGTTTAAGAAAATCTTTGATTTTCGTTCTGAATGAGCGTAATCACTCATTCTTTCAGAATGAGTTTAAGAAAATCTTTGATTTTCGAACAAATGAGCGTTATTTGACTGTATGCTAATTTATAAATTATATATTCAAGGAAATTTACAATTTCTCAAATTTTCACATCCCGAATAATGCCTTAGATGTCGGTTCTATCACAAGAAATATCACATCTGGATAAATCCCAAGCAATATGCATAAAAATGCAAGTATCAACATTGGCACTAACATATATGCAGATGGATCTTTTGCATTTATATTTTTATTTTCATCCCAATCTTTAAAAAATGCATTAATCATAATGGGTGAAAAGTAAATCGCACTCATTATGCTACTTAATATCAAAAGTATTATAAATATAAAATATTTGGCTGAATATACTTCAAGAATTCCTAAAACAAGTAACCATTTAGTAATAAAACCACAAAGAAGAGGAATTCCTATCATTGAAAGTGCAGCTATACTAAAAATACCCATAGTAATTGGCATCTTTTTTCCAATACCTTTCATATCCTCTACAGATCTTAATCCAGTTTGATGAATTATTGCACCAATACAAAAAAAGAGAACACTTTTCATTATTGCATGATTTATAATATGAACTATTGAAGCTTGGAGTCCATATAAAGTAAGAAGAGACATACCTAAAAATATATACCCCATTTGACTTATTGTAGAATAACCCAACATTGTTTTAATATCAGTTTGTTTTATTGCCATTGCAGCACCAAAAAACATAGTAAATCCAGCAAGTATGGAAACAAATACATGAACCCCCATTGTTGCAATAAGATCTATTCCAAATATGTCATAGAATACGCGTATCATAAGATAACAACCTTCTTTAACTAATATTCCAGAAAGTACCGCACTAGCAGGAGATGGTGCAATTGGATGTGCCACAGGAAGCCATATATGAAAGGGAAATATACCTGCTTTTGCAATTGCTGCAATTAAAAACAATCCAAATATAATATATGACTTTACTCCGTCAAATTCAAGTATTCCTCCATATCCAAAATCCATAGTACCAGCTGATATATAGGTCATGGCAATTGCAAGAAACATAAGAAGTCCTGTTATAAATCCTATGTATATGTATAATTTTCCTGCATGCATAGCTTTTGGAGTCTCTCCATGTATAACAAGTACATAAGAAGAAATTAGCATCAATTCAAAAAATATGAACAAACTAATTAAATTTCCAGTAAGTAGCACTCCAAGCACAGACCCAAGAGTTAAAGACATGAACATAAAAAAACGATTTATTGATTTTCCATGATCCATATATTGTATTGAATAAATTGTTGCCATAATCCATTCAAAAGAACAAAATAGTGCAATTATTAAACTTAATTTATCCACTCTAAATACAATTTCAATAATCGAATAATCTCCTGAGATAAGCACAAACTCTAATACTTTTCCACTTAAAACTGCAGGTGCCATTGCAAGAATTGCAAGAAATGATATTATGCAGGTACTAACTGACAGTATGTTTCTAAGTTTTTCTGATTTTTCTCCTGCATAATAT
The DNA here is from genome assembly GCA_012329085.1 of Methanosarcinales archaeon. The sequence goes on from JAAXQB010000297.1 coordinate 1,614, forward strand.
ATAAATATACTAGCTATAAATGGGGTAAATATTGCTATTAAGAGTAATATTGATGATTCTGCCATATTTAAGATAACTTTTAATTTGTGTTAATTTACGAATTGATGTCATCATCATTTTTTATAGCATATAACTTATAAAATTATACATTGAGAGAAATTTTAAACAACTCATTCGGGATGAATGGGCGTTATCTTGCAAATTTTTCAAGATTATACACATATACAAAATTTTAACAATCCTTTTAACCAGTTTTTTAAATTAATCATAAACTTTTGTAATAAATTTAAATCTATATGCATTTATATTAAAAATATAAATAAAATTTTTATCACAATCCAAACAATAATTCTACTGCAGGTTCTATTAAATATAAAACAATTCCTGGAAAAATACCAAGTATGATACAACTTACTGCCAATATAATAGTCGGAATTAACATGTTAATAGGAACTTCATCTACTTTAACTTTTTCTTTTTTTTCATCTGAGGAAAAATACATCAAATTGATGATTTTTAAATAAAATGCTGCACTTACTACACTCCCGATTAAGATAAATATAACAAAAATCCATTGTTCGGCATATAACATTCCAAGAACAAGATAAAATTTACTAATAAATCCTCCAGTTCCAGGAATTCCAATAATTGAAAGTGCGGCTATTGAAAAACATATCGCCGTTATTGGCATTTTTCCACGGATGGAAGGTAATTCATTTATATTTCGAATCCCCGTTTTATAGATTATTAAACCTGCACAAAAAAATAAACATCCTTTTGCAACCGAATGAGTTAACATGTGGAAAATACTTCCTGTTGCACTCATTTCAATCCCCACCATAATTCCAAGTAAAACATAACCAACATGTGCAACACTTGAATATGCAAGCATTTTTTTTAAGTCTGTTTGGGTTATTGCAAATGTAGATCCCACGAGAATCGCAATTGCTGAAAACCATGCTAAAATATCTGCTAATGGCATTATTTCTGTAATAAATTCAATACCAAATACTGTAAAAAAAACTCGTATTATGCTGTATGCACCTATTTTTGTCACAATAGCAGATAAAATTGCACTTATTGAAGAAGGTGCAAATGCATATGCATCAGGTAACCATGTATGCAAGGGAAATAGTGCTGCTTTAATACAAAAACCCATGATAAGAAAAACTACAGCTGAGTTCATAACAAATGAACCATGCCATGGTACAAGCCTATATGAAAGATCTATCATATTCAAAGTCCCAGTTAGCATATATAATTTAGCAATTCCAAGTAAAATAAAACTTGTACCTAATGATCCAAGTAAAAAATATCTAAAACTTGCAAGATATGATTCTTTTTTATTGTATATTGCAACAAGTGAATATGCTGCTATTGAAAATATCTCTGTAAATACAAATAAATTAAATATATCACCCGTAATGGCAACACCCATCATGCCACCAATCAATATCATGAGTAAGGTATAGTAAGATACAATTTTTCCTTTTGGAATTGTTTTTTCGATATAATGCTTAGAATAAATTGATACTAAAATACTAATGAATGCAATTATTATACATAAATATATACTAAAATAATCTACAACAAGCTCAATCCCATAAGGAGGTTCCCATCCACCTGCATAATATCTAACCGTTCCATAATTTATTATGTTTTTAGCAAGAAGAAGTGTGATTAAAAGAAGTATAAATGAAGTTATAATTGCAAATGTATTACATAATTTTTTATTCCAAGAACCAACTAATGGCATCATAAATGCTGAAGTAAATGTCACAATAATTAACAATATGGGGAGATGTTCTGTAATATCAATCATTGCAATCATTCCATAAGCATTTTAAGTACATCATCATCGATTGTACCATATTTTTCATGTATTTTTATTATCAAAGCAAGTCCTGTTGCTGTTAATGCAACACCTACTACAATTCCTGTAAGTACAAGTGCTTGTGGCAATGGATTTGCATATTCATAGACGCCCGGCACAAGAATTGGTGGTGCTCCCCCTTCTTTATAAGATATAGTCACCATAAATAAAAGTACAGCAGTTGAAAATATATTTAATCCCATTATCTTTTTTATAAGATTTTTTTCAACTACCATTGCATAAAGTCCAACCAAAATCAAAATCATACACATAAGATAATTAAAATTAATAATTAAATTATTAAAAAATTCATTTTCAATCATTATGTTTCCTCTCTGCCATATGGAAAAAAAGTGATGCTACAAGTGCTACCATATGCACTCCAATTGCAATTCCAATAATTATAACCATTGCCAAACTAACATCAGTAGGACTTAATGAGAATGGTGCAGGAATTATTAAATATTCAAGAAATTTTCCACCTGCAAGTATTCCAAGGATGCCCACTATTATATACACCATTCCGCCCCCACTATCCATAAGATTTAATAGTTTATGAGTTATTGCTTTTTGAGTTTCTGGTAATCCATAAATCAATACCATAAGTATGATACTTGTTCCTATAATTACACCACCCTGAAATCCTCCTCCTGGGCTTACAGGTCCATGCACAATAATATACAATCCAAAAAGTTGAATAAATGGAATCATTATTTTAGATATTTTTTGTATAATTATGGTACTCATGCATCCTCCTCCTCATCCTCTTCGTGTCCAAGCATAGACATAACTGCAGCTCCTCCGGCAAATATCACTACAAGCTCCCCAAGTGTATCATAACTTCGATATCCTATAAGAATTGCAGTCACCATATTTATCACTCCTATTTCTTCATAAGATCTTTCAATAAATCTTGGAGCAACATGAGTATGAACTGGTGCATCTGGATCTCCAAATGCTGGCATTTGTGTAACAGATATTACAAGTATTAAGCCTATTATTATTAGAATAATAATTGATATGATTTTAATTTAAACCCCCTCCATTGTTTTAATTATGGTCACAATAAATAAAAGTGATGTTAATCCAGCTCCAATCACAGCTTCTGTAAGTGCTACATCTGGTGCATTTAAAAGAGTGAATAATACAGCCATAGAAAGACTATAAATCGAGAAAATAATGGTTGCAGCCAATAAATCTTTAGTAATTACAATTAGAATAGAAAGAATCACAATAAGAACTAAAAATATGGCAATTGGTATGGCACTCATTTAAGAGTGCCCCCCATATTCATCAACGACGCTTTTTTCTGTAAGTTTTACACCGTTTTTATATGCCGCTCTTGCCATTGCATGTGCTGCTGTCGGATTTGTTAAAAATACAAATATTATTATAATCAACATCTTAATACTTGCAAGTGTCGCACCTTCTTCAAGTATTGCACCAGCTATTATCATACCAAGACCAAGCGTATCCCCAATTGTTGCTGCATGCATTCTTGTATATACATCAGGCAACCTAATCAATCCAATCGCACTTGTGAAAAATAATAAAGTGCCTATAAAAAAAAACAAAAATTGTAATATGTCAATAAAAAATTCAATCATTTAAGAATGCACCCCGTTTCTAAATATCTTGCTACTGCAATTACTACTATAAATAATAACATTGCATAAGTTAAGGCAATATCAATAAATATCATTTGGTCGCGCATAACAGCAATTAAGATTAAAATTGCAAGAACAGAAGTGCCTATAGATTGCGATGCAACTACTTTATCTGGCATGGTAGGTCCAACTATAATTCTATATGTGCATAAAATTACAGATATTGATATTGCAATAATAATTAATAATATTAATTCTATATTTAATCCCCCTCATAAATTGCTTTTATTCGTTTTTCAAACTCTCCTTTTGAAAGACCAACTCCATATTCTTCTAATAAACAATGGATAAACACTTCACCATCAATTATGTCCATAGTTAATGTGCCGGGAGTCAGTGTAATCGAATTTGCAAGTGTTGTTAATGCACTTTCACTTTTTAAATTAGTAGAAATTTTTACAATACCCGGTGATATTGACAGTTTTGGATCTAAAATTCTACGAGTGACTTCTATATTTGCAATGATAATCTGATATGAGAGCCATAGAATGTATTTTATAAATCTAATAAATACAAGCATATTTGATTTAAAGCTTCTATTGCCCTCTAAAAAATAATCATGTGAAAAATATGTGACAATAAGTGAAGATATTATTCCAAAAGAAATATGAAGCGGATCAAAAAATCCAGATAAAATTATCCAGAAAATAAACATTATAGTAAATGTCAATAAAACACGAGTCATATTTTTAGGTATCATAAATATCCAATTCATTTAATTTAATAAGTATAAATACTTTATTAATCGTATTAATTACTTTTTACTTGTTGTTTGCTATCTATTGCCTAATATTTGTTATTAATCTTTAACGAGAAATTAAAAATTTCTCTTAGCATACAATTTTACAAATTATATACTAACGCTCGTTCGTTCGAAAATCAGAGATTTTCTCATACGCTCATTCGTTCCGAACGAGCTATCAAAAACAGTATTGCAATCGATGTTATATATAAACACATCTCCAAATTCAGCTAATGCACTACACACTTCAAGTTCAGTAAATTTATCTGCAATTGCAAATACAGTATTTCCTATCATTGCTTGCGAACCCATTCCCTCCACTCGTTCAACTGATTCAATTGCATCTTTTATCCAATCTGGCATAATCTCAATTGACTTAGAAAATACTTTTGATTGGTGCATAAAATTATCAATAGTAGGTGTTTTTAAAACTGATTTTAATGCAATTTTTCCAGCTTTATTTATTTTATTTATAGTAGCTGATTCACTAATTACAGATTTTGTAGGTATTTGCCCTCTTGTCACACAAAGAACCTTAAA
>JAAXQB010000383.1 GCA_012329085.1 Methanosarcinales archaeon
AATAAAACGAGATGACGCATATCAGAACGAAAATCAAGGATTTTCTTAAACTCATTCTGAAAAGTTTGAGTGTTTGCGCTCATTTGTTCGAAAATCAAAGATTTTCTTAAACTCATTCTGAAAGAATGAGTGATTACGCTCATTCGTTCGAAAATCAAAGATTTTCTCATACGCCCATTCGTTCGAAAATCAAAGATTTTCTCATACGCCCATTCGTTCCGAATGAGCTTTCCGAACGAGCTTTCCGAATGGGCTTTCCGAACGAGCTCTCGAAGAGAATGTGCGTTGACGAGCTTTATAAATTACACGCACTAAAAATTAGAAATGATTGAAATAACTGACAATGAAAATATTTATTAACACACTATCTATCATATTATCTTTTTTTAAAGAAATATATGAAATGCAATTTGGCGGAGGAATAATAATTATAATAGCAATAGCCATTATTGTAATTGCACTTGGTGTGACATTTAATCTTTTTAGTGCAAGCGTTGAAACAAACGATTTTGAAGTTATTCCAACTGGAATTCCTATGCCCGGAACTCCAATAAAAGACTTAAATATTACTTATGAAGTAAATCCTCCATTTCAATATGCTAAAGTAATATATGAAAATAATAAAGTTTCCTATCATTCAATTGAACCCATTTTAAGTAAATCCGAAATTAAGTGTATAGAATTAATTAAAGATACATTTAATAAAGTGCGGTCTAATATAGTAATAACAGATTTTCAAGATCGTGAAAAAAGAATAGAGTATTTAAAAACACGATTTATTGATACTATAAAAATGTATAGATTTAAATTAAATGAAATTCAAAAAGATAAATTATTTCATGAAATTATAAAGGTATATGTGAATTTTGGAAAAATTGATGCTTTAATGAACGACCCATATATTGAAGATATTACTTGCAATGGACCAAACGAATTCATATATATAAATCACAGAATATACGAATCGATACCAACTAATATTAAATTTGATAATGAAACTGAACTAAATAATTTTGTATTAAAAATTGTACAAAGTACAGGAAGGCATATTTCAGTACTTCAGCCAATCCGAGATGCAACACTTCCAGATGGAAGTCGCATAAGTATAGCATTTGGAAAAGAAGTTACAAAAAAAGGATCTACATTTACAATCAGAAAATTCAAAAAAAAACCTATTTCGCCTATTGAACTTATTAAATATGGTACTTTTGATTCAATGCAAATGGCATACCTTTGGATTGCAATTGAATATAAAAAATCATTACTTGCTGTGGGTGGAACTGCATCTGGAAAAACCGCAACTTTAAATGCTATTTGTAGTTTTATACGACCTGAAAATAAAATAATATCCATTGAAGATACTGCAGAATTAAATATATTGCACCCCAATTGGATGCAATCAGTAGTAAGAACTGGATTTGGAAGTGAAAAAGATAGTAGTGGCGAAGCTGATTCAATAGGAAGTATAAATATATATGCACTATTAAAAATAGCTCTAAGGCAAAGACCCAAATATATCATAGTAGGTGAAGTGAGGGGCGATGAAGCATATTCACTCTTTCAAGCAATGTCACTTGGGCATTCGTGTTTTGGTACTATACATGCAGGTTCAATGAAAGAACTGCTATCAAGAGTTGAATCAAAACCAATGAATATAACAAGAAATCTTTTTTCAAATGTTGATATTATTATATTTAATTCAATGATGCGAATGGGCGAACATCATGTCAGAAAGGCAACTAGCATTATAGAAATCGATGAAATTGATCCAATACATAATGATTTAATAACAAATACTATATACAAATGGAATCCAACAACCGATATATTTGAATTCTTTGGAAATTCAATCATTTTTGAACAAATACAAGAAGATTATGGAATTTCTGTGGAATATCTTATATCTGAAATGCATAATCGTGCAAAATTATTGGATGAGCTTGTGGAAAAAAATATTACTGACTATAATAGTGTTGTTGACATCATTCGTAATTATATGCGTGATAAAGACGCAATGATTGAGGAGGTAAAAAAATCATGAAATTAGAACAACTTAATGAAAAAGAACTAATTGATTTGTATGTAAAATTCTGTTATCGAATTGGACTGCAAAAACATATTGATAAAAAACCATTAGAAAACATTGCAAAGAGTTTATACCAAGCAGATGTCGATATGACTCCAGGGATGTTTATATCAGTCACTATTGTGTCAGCAGCAATTTTATCAATTTTGATATTTCCATTTTCATTTCTTTTATTTTTTCGCATGGAGAATCCCATTTTTTTTATAATGGGCATTCCATTTCTTGCATTTATACTTGTAATCATTGGTGCACCATTTACTATATTTAATAAAATAGAATCAAAAAAACTTGAAATTGAAAGAGATCTTCCTTATGCCTTAGGATTCATGTCAGTAATTGCAAGTGCAGGTTCTACACCAATCGATGTAATTAGGCGAATATCAGTGGAAGATTATGGACCTATATCAACTGAATTTGGAAAAGTTGTATATGAGGTGGATTTTCTTGGAGGGGATGTTATATCTTCAATGAGGCATTTAATACAAAATACACCATCCGAAACATTTCGTGGAATTTGTATTGATTTTACAAACATTATAGAATCTGGTGGCGGACTTAAAGAATATTTAATAATAAAAACGGGTGATGTAATGGAAATTAGACGGCAAACTTTAAAAGTTTTTGTTGAATCTTTATCTGTTTTTGCAGAACTGTATCTTGGAGGGGTTGTAATGATAATTATCCTCTCAATAATTGGAATTATTGTTGCAACTATTCTTGGTATGGAATTTGGTCCGCTTAGTGCAAAAAGTGTTTTTACTATGTTAATATATGGGGTAATACCCACAGTCAACATTATATTTCTCACTCTTTTATGGTCAAAGTATAATGGGAGTCCAGTATAATGAATATAAAAGATAGTTTACAGAGCATTAAAAGATATAAAAATATCATAATGCTTAAATATGACATAAAAAGAGAATATTTTACAATAGCCATTCCAGTTTTTATTGCATTTTTAATTTTTTTTAGTGCAATATTAACTGGGCATACTTTTCCAGAAGGAGAACCAGAAGCAACTGTGGCAGAAGCTGAAGTTGAGGATGCACTTGCAAGATTTAAAGAACTTCAAAGGCAACTCGAAATGGAAGATGGGGAAGTGGAGGAAGACCTACCATTGGAAGATGAAGTAGATGTGCCAGTTCCTGATGATCCTCCCCTTAAATCCAATCTTGATCATATATTAATATATGTATTTTTAATTGCAATTACACCCTTTGCAATTGATAGTTATATACAAAAAAAAAAGGCAAGAAAACAAGAACTTGCATACACCGAATTTTTATTTAAATTATCTGAACTTATGAGAGGAGGAATTGATCCTGTAAAAAGTAC
>JAAXQB010000109.1 GCA_012329085.1 Methanosarcinales archaeon
ACTCCTCTCTCTTTCGGGATAGAAACATTAGGGGGTGTTAATACTGTTTTAATTAATAAAAATACTACAATCCCAACTGCCAAAAATCAGATCTTTTCTACTGCTGTAGACAACCAGCCTTCGGTTGAAGTTAATGTTCTGCAAGGAGAAAGACCAATGGCGGTAGATAATAAATCATTAGGGAGGTTTATTTTAGATGGAATCCCACCAACACCTCGTGGCATCCCCCAAATTGAAGTAACTTTTGATATTGACAGCAATGGAATCTTAAATGTTTCTGCTAAAGATAAAGCAACAGGGAAAGCTCAATCAATTAGAATTGAAGGTTCTTGTGGTATTTCTGATGAAGAAATAGAAAAAATGAAAAGAGAAGCTGAGCAATATGCAGAAGAAGATAAAAAAAAGAAAGAAATAATAGAGATTAAAAATATTGCTGAGAATATGATTTATACTGGAGAAAAGACATTGAAAGAAGCTGGGGACAAAATAAAACCAGAACTAAAAACAGATGTCGAAAGCAATATTGAAGAGCTTAAAAAAATTAAGGACGGAGATGATTCTAATCTTATCAAAGATAAAACAGCCAAATTATCAGATCTTTTGCAAAAAATAGGAGTAGAAATGTATCAACAAGCCCAACAGGACGAACAGAACAAAGAAAAAGAAGGTGCAGAAGAAAATAAATCTGCAAAAAATACTGCAGAAGATGCAGAGATAAAAGAGCAGTCTAATAAAAAGGAAAATGGGGATAGGAAAGGAAATGAAAAAGAGAGGGATACGGAAAATAATGAATCTAAATAAGGGAGAGAAAAAAGGGTATGAGATTAAGTTAAGCAAATACAACTTAAATCATATTTAAGGTCTGGTTTTAATGTTTGCAATATTATAGAATAGTTTAATTTATTAAATTATAAACTTAGAAATTATGGAAAGTTATTATAAAGTTTTGGGGGTGGAAAAGAATGCATCTAGCGATGATATTAAAAAAGCATATCGAAAATTGGCTCATCAATACCATCCAGACAAGAAAGGAGGAGACGAAACTAAATTTAAAAAAATTAATGAAGCTTATCAAATCCTTTCTGATGAAAATAAAAGAAGACAATATGACACTTTTGGGGGAGCTCAACAACCTGGCGCTGGTGGCTTTAATTCAACATGGTCTTGGGGTTCACAGTCTCAGCAAGGCGGATTTAGCGATGTTGAATTTGATGCCAGCGATTTAGGCGACATCTTCCAAGATTTTTTTGGGCGGAAAACTAAACAAAAAAACATTAAAAGAGGAGATGATATTGAAATAAGCTTTGAGCTCTCACTGGAAGATGTGTTGACTGAAACAAAAAAATCTGTTTTGATTAAAAAATTTATTGTTTGTAATAGATGTAGTGGAAACGGGGCAGAGCCTGGAACTAAAATTAATGAATGTTTTACTTGTAGTGGGGTAGGGGAAGTCCAAGAAATTAAAAAGACTTTTTTGGGGTCATTCACAACACATGTAATTTGTCCAGACTGTCAAGGGGAGGGACAAAAACCAGAGAAAGAATGTAATGTCTGTAGGGGAGAGGGGAGAATTAAAGAAAAGGAAAAGATTGAAATTACCATTCCTGCTGGCATAGACAATAATCAAGTTATAAAAATACCAGAAAAAGGAGGTGCAGGAAAGAGGGGTGGGCAAAGCGGTGACTTATATGTTAGAATATTTATTAAAGAAGATTTAATTTTCAAAAGAAGAGGAGATGATATTTATATGACTTTACCAATTACTTTTTCACAAGCTGCTTTAGGAGATGAAGTAAAAATTCCCTTATTAGAAAAAGATAAAACCGTTATTTTTAAGGTTCCATCGGGGACAGAGCATGGTAAAATTTTTAAGGTTGCCAATAAAGGCATTCCTAAATTTTCTGGCTGGGGAAGAGGAAATATGTATATTGTTTTAAACTTAAAAACCCCAAAAAAGCTAAATAAAAAACAAAAAGAATTAATGCAAAAGATGCAAGAAGAAGGGCTCTAAAAATGTGGAATGTAGGGCATAAAGTGCAAAACAACAGCATAAAATACTTTTAATGTCCAATTTTTTTGTCAAAATAAGCATTTTCAACTTGATATGGTATCTCAATAATAATTATCTTTTCACAATTGCTTCACGTTTCAAGTTTTAATTTTTATGAGGGGCATACATTCTTCGGGATGTATACCCCTATTTATTATGAATAATTCTAACAGGAAAAATGAAAGAAGTCTGGTTTTAATTAAGCCAGATGGGGTTCAACGAACTCTAATTGGAGAAATTATTAAACGCTATGAAAGAAGTGGTTTTAAATTAATTGGTTTAAAATTCTTTATTCCGACAATAAGTCAAATTGAAAAACATTATTCGGTAGTTGATACTTGGTTAAGGACAGTTGGGGAAAAATCAATAAAAGCATATATTGAAAAGGGGATGAAGCCACCGTTTGATGATCCCATTAAATGTGGAGAAAAAGTTTTGAGTAATTTAAAAAAATATTTAACAGCTGGACCAATAGTTGCGATGGTTTGGCAAGGCAATAAAGCTGTGCCAATTATTAGAAAAATTACAGGTAGTACTGAACCAACAACTTCTGACATTGGAACAATAAGGGGCGATTTTACTCTTGATTCTTATGAGTTAGCCGATATAGATAATAGAGCAGTAAGAAATCTTGTTCATGCTTCTGGAACCCCTGAAGAAGCAGAAAAAGAGATTAATATTTGGTTTACTAAAGACGAAATTATAAAGTATCGACTATTTTCAGAAGAAATATTATATGATATCAACTTAGACAGAATAAAAGAGTAGAGATTCTAATTTCGTATCCCCAATCCCCAAAAATCAACTTTTAATATTTAACAGTTGATTAATGGGCCCGTAACTCAATGGTAGAGTAGCAGCCTTTTAAGCTGAAAGTTGTAGGTTCGAGTCCTACCGGGCTCACACAGATTAAAAAAATGGACAATACTGTAAACAGTTTTATTAATAAGTTTATCCCTCTTTATATTATGAATAAAGTTTTAATTTCCATTTTTATTATTGTTTTGAGCTTTGGTAGCGGGTTTTTTCTTCATCAATTAACTGAGCTAATACTTATAAAAACAGAAAATGTCGTCAATAATGTTGAGATTATTTCAAAGCCTGAAATTCCAATAGATAGGGCAAATATTATAAATAGAGAAATTTACAAGCCTGAAGATCTTGATTTTTCAATATTTTGGGAAGTTTGGAATAAAATAGAAAAAGCACATCCTGATTTAGCAGAAGAGGATAAAAGAGAAAAGATGCTTAACGCAGCAATA
>JAAXQB010000047.1 GCA_012329085.1 Methanosarcinales archaeon
ACCATATCACTTCTGCAATTGTATCATCATCTTTTTTTAATTTAAAACCTTCTTTAGTATCTATTAAAGGAATATTTGGATGAATTTTTTCCAACTCACTTTTAATGTATATGATGGCGTATTCTTCACCCCATCGTCCAATATTTTTTTTGTCTTCTTCGTTTGAGTTTTTATTATTCAGCGGATTTGAATTTAATGATTCGACTATAAAATTCCTACCAGTGGGATTTGATTCTATCTTATCCCTTATCTTTTTCTGTTCTTTGATGTTGTATTCTTTTATATTAATAGGAACATGTTCTGGAGGAACTTCTGGAGTCCACGGCACTTCTTTATTTTTTAGAATATTTTTGGTGTTTTCATTCGGTGGTTTGTTATTCGGCAAATCTGAAATTGATGGAGGTGTATCTACAAAATCCTCGCCATTAGAATTTAGTTCTATCTCATTACTTGGCTCTTTCTCTGGAACATTAGTATGGATATATTCTGGAGGACTTTTTGTAATCTCTATTATGTTTTGTGATGGTTCTTTTATACCATCATTTTCACCATTATAATTTGATCGTTCAAACCATTTCTCTTCATCTTCTGGCAATTCACCAATTCCTTTTATCCTTAAAAATTCATTAATCTCTTCGTCTATATTTTTAATAAATAATGCACACAAAAAATCATCAAACCCTTTTATACCCCCAAATAGTTTAGAAAGTTCTTTTGCCAAATAATCATCAATATTTTTAACACAATCGTTTTGAATATACAAATCCCACTTATGAATAATGGCATTTTGTTTTGAAGAAACAGTGCAACTATTTAAAGTGTATTCCACCTGAATATTTTCAATCCCATAGCATTTTAAATTTTTTAGTTGAATTAAGGTTTTATCTTTTTTTAGCTTATCATAAATATTATATTCTGATTGGTAAAGATACCGTAAAATATAAGGAAAAGACCTTTGTATTTTATTGGTAAAATCATCAGGTTCATTTTTTTCCATTTTATTAACTAATTTAGTTTCTACGGATTCAGTAAGATATAATATGCCTGTTTTTTTAATAAAATATTCGAGCTTAGGATAATGATTAGGTGGAATTTTTAAAAAAGCTATTTGGGGTTCATCCTTAAATAAATCATATAATACATCATCATCATTTACAAAAACATTATTATCATTCTTCCTAAATTCATTCCCATCAGTCCAAAATTTTAACTCTTCGATAAAATCATCTTGCGAATATTCTTCATCTTTCAAAATATCATTCATTCTTTCATATATTCTCACAATTATATTTTCATCTGATATTTCACTTTTTTTAGATATATCTTTTAAAACATTTACATAATCTTTTAGTATTGGCTTTTCATTTATACCAAGTTTTTTCATAAAAAAATTTTTAAAATTTAAATAATTTTTTTCCAAATATGCTCTATTTTCACCAAAAATATTACTAACATTAATCCATATAGCTTCTTCGATACCATAATATTTTTTCTCTGTGTCAGGAACAAAAATTAAATCGTTTTGTTTAAATGCTTCTTTAATTTTAATATCATCTTCTTCAAAATTATTATCTAAAAATTCATACAATTTTTCAAATTTCTCTTTATCTTCACTTTTTTGTTCAATAAGTGCTTTTAAATAATTTAAAACGCCTTTTATATCTGCTTGTGTATTAATGCCTAATGCTTCGATGAAATTTTCATTTTCAATTTTTATTGCTAAATATGGGACAGTATCACCTAAAACTTTACGAATTTCTGGATTGTCTAAAAATACTTCTGATGGTTTTGCTAAGGTATTTTTGGTTGTGGGGAGCCATGCATTATTCAATAACATCAAATAAAATGTAGATTTTGTATCGAGGCGACTCCACCCTTGTTGACTATAATATCTGTAGTAGTATTTAGTTTGTATTTTATCTTTATAAATATTCCAATAATCATCTAACAATTTTAGCAATTGCTTAGAAATTGCCATTATGTTCTTGTAACTTTCCTTATTCAGTTTATTTAACAATGATTCCAAATGAGGTGAAATCCAATCATCTTCTATGTAATATTCTCTCGAATCTGTTTCTTTCCATTCTTCGCCTCCCCATGTAGATTCTTTTTTATTCTCGTAAGAAATTTTTTTTTTGGTCACTTCATTATTAGCATAATCAGATCCTTCATAAACTTTTGTAGATGGGTCTTTTTTGACTATTATTGTTTCCCACCCCCCTATCTTTAAAAAAAACTCTTTCCACTCATTGACTTTTTTATTTTTTTCATCCACTAATTTTTTAATTTTCTCTTCATTTTTCTTAATATCTTTCCTATTCTTTTTTTTCCATTTAATACTCCTTCCATTTAATTTTTTTTTCAATTCGTTTTTTTCTTTATCCAATTCTTTAGAAGCATATTTACTATAACAAGGATGCACAAAATTTACATCTATTCCATCAAATAATTTTTCCAAATCATATTTATTATCATAAATTTTTGATAAATATATGTTTTCTGGATTGCTATACCATTCAGACCCGTCTGTATCTTTTTCAATACGAATGCGTAATTTTTTAAGTCGATTTAATGGTTCTTCTTTAGGTGCTTTACCAACATATTTATTTAGATTATCTTTGATGTATCTAATATATCCAAGTAAAACATTTGAATCTTTTTCTTTCCATTCTTCACCTTCATAAACTGGCAAAATATGTTCTTCAATAATTTCATAAGGATCTGCACCCTTAACTCCTAATTTTTCAAGAAATTCCGAAATCCCATCTTTTTCTTCTTTTTCACATTCATAAATGGCATCTATAATATCTTTTTTAATGACATTAAGTTCATGTTCAAATCCATATGTTTCTTTTTTCTCCAATGAAAAAAATACCTTGTAGTCATTTATAGAAATTGACTTTCCATTTTCTAATCTAATTAAAGGTATATCTTTTAAAAGAGTTATATGAGATGCATTTCCACTCCATAAAGATCGTTGATTTGATAATTGCTTATAAAACTTAATCAACCATTCATCGGACTTTTCTTGTATAAATTCAAAAGTTATATGTTCTAAAAAAATTTTAAAACTAACTTCTTTTATCCCAAGCTCATCAATAACATATTTCCTCAATTCCGGAGTTCTGTCACTAGTTATATCTGTATTTAACCAATATTGTTTAGAAAATAATTTTTTAATATCTCCACTATCCAACAATTCTGTCAGTCCTTTCACTCGTGCTAATAAAACATCATTTGCTTTTGCATACTTATTATTTAAAGTAGGCAACAATTCTTCAGTTGAAAATTTTTCTTTGACATTATCATATATAGTTGAATAAATCTGCTCATTTTGTTTATATTCTGAATTAATAGGCAAAAGATTTAAAAAATCTACATCAAGATAATCTAAATTTTTAATAATTGTTAAACTTTCAGCAACAAGATCTGCAATTTTTTCAAGAATTGATTTATTTTGTTCGTCTTCTAATGGAATATTTTCACGATTGGGAGTGGTTTTAAATGGACCTTGAATGATAAAATTTAAATGAGTAACTCTCTCTGTTTGGAAATATACAAATAATTTTGAATCTGTATCTTTAACAATTATATCTTTACCAGATTTATTTTTTCCTAATTTATAAGCTATTTTTATTTCCAAATTTTTATTTTCAATATCGATTGTTTTTTCAATAACAATATATTCTTCAGAAACTTCTGAGGAACTTAAAATAACTTTTTTTAGATTTGAACTTAATAAATTAGATTCTTTTGAATAATATCCTTTATTAGATGGATTTTTCCATTTTATTATATTTACATTTTTCAAAAATAAAATTGTTTTTAAACCAACATTTTCTAACTTTTTAGAAACACTCATAAAAACATCTTCATTAGATCGCTTTTTATGATTAAAAGGTAATTTAATCAAAGTTCCATCTATTTGAATATTATCTACCAATGATGGAATTACCCAATTTTCAATTTTTATATGGTAATCTCCAGAAAAAATATATGGAGTTTCAGTTATAGCAAAAACAGATTTAAATCCAATACCAAATTTACCTATTGAAGTTAAATTTTTTGTAGATTTTCCAATCCCTGTAACACCATAAATATCAGCAACATCAAAATTTTTTCCATTATGATAAATACACAATTTATTTTCAAAAAGCTCAAACCGAACTTCTTTTGCACCTTCATCTTCAGCATTTTGCAATAATTCATAAATAAAATGAGTTGGATCGCTATACAATCCAGCCAGAATGCTATTAAAATCGAAACCATTTTCTTTTGAAGCATCTACCCACGATATTCGCTTTTTTACCAATTCTTCAAATTTTTTATCTTGCATTTCCACCACACAATTTTAAATCAACATATCACAAAATCCCCTTCCCTGCATCCTCTCCAGACTTAGAATTATAAATCTCTTCAACATGAATAAGCACAGCAGCCCTCGCAGGAAGACTTGAA
>JAAXQB010000244.1 GCA_012329085.1 Methanosarcinales archaeon
AGGAAATTCTCAAAGAGAATTTCCTTCTAAAAATTTCTCCTTTGGAGAAATTTTGTTTTCGAACGAATGAGCGTAATCACTCAAACTTTTCAGAATGAGTTTAAGAAAATCTTTGATAGCTTGTTCAGAATGAACAAGCGTTTGCTCATACGAAACGAATGATCGTTATCTCGTTCTTATCTTTTTATATTGTCATTTGTTTAAATTTTTCATAGTATATAACTTATAAAGTTATGTACTGAGAGAAATTTTCAATTTCTCGAAAATCTTTTTTTTCTTTTATATTATTCATAATTATGTTCTATCAAAATAAAATAATGAATGCAGTATCTGATTATGAATCTTCTGAATATGTAATATTTGGAGTTCCATTTGATAGGACTTCATCATTTAGAAGTGGAAGCAATTTAGCACCTGATGCCATACGATTCGCATCTAAAAATTTTGAAAGCTATAATCCGTTTTTTAATATTAATTTTACAGATTTGCTAATTCATGATGCAGGCAATATTGAAACTTATGCATCAATTAATGAAACCATCCGTGACCTTTTCACAGAAGTAGAGCTAATAGTAAATGATGGAAAAATTCCAATTATGATAGGAGGGGAACATTCGCTATCATTGCCATGTATTAAAGCATGTAGCAAAGCAAAACATGAAGATTTTGGGGTTGTTATACTTGATGCACATCTTGATTTAAGAAATGAGTATAATGGATTAAAATATAATCACGCATGTGTTTCAAAGCATATTCTTACAGAAGTTACAGATAATTATGTTTCAATTGGAGTTAGAAGTGGTTGCGAGGAAGAATGGGAATTTGCAAAAGAAAACTCTGTAAAATATTATACAGCAGAAGATGTTAAAAATATTGGAGTTAAAACAATAATAGAAGAAGTTATTGAATACTTGGATTGTGATAACATATATTTATCCTTGGATATGGATTCGATCGATTGTGCATATGCACCGGCTGTTGCAACTCCTGAACCTTTTGGGTTAAATCCAAGAGAAGTTCGAGAAATAATTAGAACACTTAGTCCCCTGTCAATTGGTTTTGATATTGTTGAGATTGCACCAGAATACGATAGCGGACAAACTGCAATACTTGGAAATAATTTATTGCATGAATTTATTGCATCAAACCATGTAAATAGATTTAAAGATTAAAACACATAATATAATTTAATGGCAGATTATGATGTAGTTGTAGTGGGCGCAGGTCCAATTGGGTGTGTTGCTGCAAGATATGCGGCAAATAATGGTGCAAGCGTGTTACTACTTGAAGAGCATGCATCGATTGGAACGCCAGTTGGGTGTGCAGGAATTCTTAGCACGCGAGCGGTTTCTGAATGCGATATTAGTTCAAAAGATAATTCCATATTAAATAGTGTGAGAGGTGCGTTTGTGTATCCGCCAGATGGGAATTGCCTTACGATTGATGGAAAAAAAACCAAGGCACATATAGTCTCAAGAAAGCTATTTGATAAAAAACTTGGGGTTATGGCAGTTGATGCAGGTGTTGAACTTTTTCTTAAATCAAGAGTTGTTGGAATTGAAACTAACAATTCCATACAAAAAATACATATTATTCGAAATGGTGTGCGTGAAACAATTTCCTCTTCTGTAATTATAGGTGCAGATGGAGTTAAAAGTAACATAGCAAAAATGTCAGGGCTTGGAACTGTGAAAAAGATTTTATCGGGAGTCCAATTTGAAGTTTTATACGATTCAAAAAATACGGATTTTGTAGAAGTGTATCTTGGTTCAAGCTCGCCTGGATTTTTTGCATGGTCTATTCCAATCAATGAAAAAATATCTAGAATTGGGCTTAGTATAAGTGGAAATAATAAACAAAATGCAATGCAATATTTGGATAAATTATTAAAATCAAATCCGCAAATGTCTTTGAAATATAAAGGAGGTTGTTTTGATTTTATAGTTGGTGGAGTTCCACTTGGACCACTTAAAAAAACTGTGACAGATGGTGTTATGATAGTAGGTGATGCTGCCGGACAGGTAAAGCCGACAACAGGTGGTGGTATATATACGGGGGCGGCATGTGCAAAGATTGTAGGAAGGGTTGCAGCAAGCGCATCATTAAGTGAAGATTGTTCAAAAGAAAAATTAAATGAATATGAAAAAGAGTGGCGTAAAAAAATTGGAAAAGAACTTTCCATAGGAATGAAAATCAATGAATTTGTTTATGGATTGGAGGATACAAAAACAAATGCAATTATAAATTCAATAAATACGCCTGAAATGTTAGATCTTATTACCGAATATGGAGATATGGATAAACCATCTATATTAATGAAAAAAATATTATTTGCGAATAATTCTTATAAAATGTTCAGTATTTTTCGCAATCTTGCAAAAGCTTTTATATAAATTAATTACATTTTATAACAAAAATTAAAATATTTTTTAAAGTATGCACATATGATGATAGCGTAGTAACAAAATATTTATACTATTGATGCAATATACATCATAAGTATTAAATTACAATAAAATAGTATTAATTAAGGTGATTAAATGGATCAAGAACTTATGAGAATTGGCGTTTCACTGCCAGATAATCTTTTAACTAAATTCGATAAAATAATTGAAACAAGAGGTTACTCCTCTCGATCAGAAGGAATTAGAGATGCAATTAGAAGTTATATAATACGGCATGAATGGATGGGTGATGTTAAAGGTAAAAGGATAGGCTCTATTTCTTTGATATATGACCATTCGAAAAGAGGATTGATGAATACACTTACAGATGTTCAACATGAATATGCTAAAATAATAAAAACATCAATTCATGTACATCTTGATCATGATGATTGTTTTGAAGTAATCGTGCTTGAAGGAGAAGGAGTGGATTTTAAAAATCTTGCTGAAAAGATTATGTCTTTAAAAGGCGTTAAATATATGAAATTGAATACAGCTGAAGTGAAAAAGGAATAATTTAATTTCGATTTTTTTTATAGCATATAAAATATAATTTCTGCCTATTTAGGATGCAGATTTAAGCAGAGAAAGTTGTTCTTATTATATAAAAGATAGTAGCTTATTTTGTCAATTCTTTATTTCGTCCATTATTTTTAAAACTCATTCATAATGATATGCGTGTTAAATGTGATTGTCCATACTATTTCAAAAGCTCATCCTCCCTAGGAAAATGTGTGTTTAATATGCTTTTTAAACCCTGACAATCTGCGTCCAATTTTCCAATTTGTTTTTTTATCTGCATATACATTATATTAGTGTTTGTTTTTTAAATCTTATATATCAGACCATTTCTATAATTTAAAACAATCTTATTAATATTTTAGATAATTATTTTTCATATTTCATAATTGCATCTTGTTTTTTATAATAATTATAAAATAAAATATATGTATAAAAATTAAGAAAAATAGCAAAGATTTAGTATATTCGCAGATTTTTTATCTTCTGGACCTATAATAATTTATCGTTTGTTCTTATATCTAAAAAAGTATATAAATAATTGGACGAGAAATTAGAAGATTCCCTGGGTATATAATTTTATAAGTTATATACTAACGCTCGTTTGTTCCAAACGAGCTATTAAAAATCAAGTTATGATAGATTGTAATATCTTCTTGCGTAACATCAGTTATTTAATTAAGGTCAAAGGGAAAAATAATTTTTATCCATTATTTATTTTACTTAACATTTTAAGTTATATTAAATGATTGATTTTTATATTGAGTGTTAAATTGTTTTTTGTGTAGTGTATTGTGTAAATTTATTAGCTACTGAAATTGATGCAGTATGTTTAAAACAAAGAAGTTATATGAAATAAATGTATAATAATTGTATGGATGGAACAAAACGCGT
The DNA here is from genome assembly GCA_012329085.1 of Methanosarcinales archaeon. The sequence goes on from JAAXQB010000244.1 coordinate 3,858, forward strand.
AAATATTAAACAAGGATTAAAAGTCTCAATTGTGATGAAAAATGATCAAAGATCAGGAAAATTAACAGATGGTATTGTGAAAAATATTTTAACAAATTCTCCAAACCATCCGCATGGAATTAAAGTTCGGCTTGAGAATGGAGAAGTTGGGCGCGTAAAAAAGATTTTTTAAATATATATTTTATTATAGATGTATTACTTTAAAATTATATACTTAATATTCATTTGTTCTAATATGCGTTAAAAAAAATTTTAATGATTTATTTTCGTATTTTTTCAATAGGATATAATTTGTAAAATTATATACTTAACATCCATTCATTCTGATATGCGTTAGAAAATTTTTCAATAGCTCATTAGGAACGAATAATCGTTATCTTGTAAAAATTCTTTTTTAAATTATTCATACTTAAAATATCGTTTTTACATATAACCAATAAGATTTATAAAAATTTCTTTTTAACTGCATATAGGGGCTGTCTAACTTGACTTTCAAAGATGTGGTAAAAAACACTATCGACTAACTCGATTGATGTATGACCTACTAAAACATAAACCCTATTGCTATCGATTATCTTAAATTAACATATATTTCTCCAAATTCAATAAAGAAAATAATTGA
>JAAXQB010000077.1 GCA_012329085.1 Methanosarcinales archaeon
CTCAAAGCCATAAGAAGTTAAATATTCTTCTATTGAGATTCTAAAATTTAAATCATATACTCCATTTTGTAGAGATGGAAAAATTTGTTTATATGTATTTTTACCAATTGGTAAATAATAAATTGAATTTCGATTTTTATCTTTAAAAAAATTATAAACACCAATTGACATGATTTTTGTACCACCAGTTAAATTAATAATATAATTATCACCACTATTTAGATTTTCTTGTGCAAAATTTGTTAATTTAGTAGTAATATCTTCAATAGAATCTTCAATTACTTCAATTACTTTTGTTTTTGATTTATCTATATTACTTGCTTGGATAATAGAATTCGCTTTTCCTTTTTGTTCCATTTTATTGGTAGAAATAAACAGATATAATTTTATATCTTTCTTTTTTGTTTCCATTTCTTTTATGAATAAAACATTAGGAATGGTTTGATCACTTATTAGAGAAACAATAATATTACACATTTTTTCACTCCTTTTCATATTTTCTAAACGACTTATGCTTAAATACGCGTTCTGTTTTTATTGTACCATCTGGCATTTGCTTTTCTGTGGTTATCCGTTCAGTGGTAGCATAAATTGGAATTAAATTCATTTTAAATACATAATTAATAATTAGAAACGATGCACCATATTCACCTTGAATAAGTACAAAATCCATAGGACTTGCATTTTCATTAATCCAGTTTTTGATTGGTTGTAGATATTCTCTTAATGAAGGTTGTGTAGGTGGAATCTGCATCCAAATTTTAGATAAATCGTTAGGTAATGTTAGAAATTCACTACAACCAAATGTATTGATTGCATCTTTTTTTTGAATTTTGGTTAATTTATGCGAAAATATTAATAACATTTTACACATCTTTTATACCTCCTACGAACGCTATTCCAAATCCTTGTTCTAGATATATATCTGAAATTGCATAATTATTAAATGTTTTAAATACTGTTTGAATATCACCTTCTATTATTTCAAAATAATATACACTTCCTTGTGGTATGGCTTTATACATTGGTTTTGGTTTTTTTGCTTTCATATCAAAACCGCCTATGTGAATTATTTTTCCAATGGATGCAGTTAATAATTTTAATTTAATACCCTTATATTCTCCAATTAAGGTGTTTTCATCTATCCATGCAGGAAGCCAACCATTTTTAAATATTGCTGGTGTTGATAAATATAATTTAAATTTATTTCCATTTAAATTAAAATTTTCAAACGAGAAATCTATTGATTTAAATTGTTCATATGAAATCGCTTTACCTTCTCCACCAAGTTTCATCATGCCCATTTTTGGTAAATCATCCAATCCTTCAAAATCAACAATTATGCTAAGTTTTTCTCCTTTTTTATTTTCCAACCTTTTCATGTCCACTCGATATAATTTTCCATCTTCACTCGTTCCTGTTTTTTTATTAATCCCAATTCCTATTTTTGGTTCTGATAATATTCTATTTTTTTCGAGAATAGAATATAACACAGCATTAGTACATTTTAAATATTCTTTTAATGAATATATGTTAATCAATCCATTATCTATACCCTCTATTATTTCATTACTTGTTAATGCATATTGAGTTGGACAGGAACATTTTATTTTTATATCTTTTAATTCATTTAATTCGGACATTGTAAGAATAGAAACAACATCTTTATCATTTTTTGTTTCTTTTTTCTTTCTTACACAATCATTAGGTAAAGGTAAATGAATTGCACCATCTGTCAAAATATAAATTCCTTTTATTATTAAATTTTTAGTAGGATCATTGTCTTTATTTGCACATTCAAGTTTATCTATATGATGTGAAAAATAAGTACTTCGCAAAGCTCCATAAATCACTGAGGGAGATGGAGGAAATATACTATTTGCCCATGTATCTTCGTCCATAGCAAATGGTTTACCATCTCTAAAAAAAAGTGTATCTAAAGCATCAATTTTTATTATCATTGAATACCTTCCCTTTTCATAAAATCTACTATATCTAATGCAAATAAAAAATTATCAAATGATTTACTATTTGCATAAAGTATATATAATTTTTCAGTTAAATTATTAATTTCATTTTTTGTTCCATCTGATTTTTTCGATAACATGCATGATTTTCCAATCAATCGATTCATTTCAGTTTTAATAAGTGAATTGTTTTCATGGATTTTTTTTTCATCCATAATGGGTCTAAATTCTATGCTTAAATTTTTAATGAATGTATTAGAAAATTTATTTTGTTTTGTGAGCTTATCTTGTTTTAAAGACATGATAAGTTCATCTAATATTTCTATAATAGAATGAAGGTTATATTGAAATTTAAATACAGTTTTGCGAATTTCACCTGAATGTTTTAATACTGCAATAGCAACAGCATCTTTATTAGAATCTATTGATTTTGCCTCATCTTCCATATTTCTTGCCCATTTTAATGTTTCTGGAAGTGGAGTTTTATAATGTGCAATAGCAACACCAATAGAAGCAGAGGATTTTTTATTGTCTTTTATTTTAAATCCCAATTCTTCAAATTTAGGAAATTTTATTCTTAATTCTTTAATAATCGGTAATAAATGATTTAGATTAATAAATGCAAATACATCATCACCACCAGCATAAACTAATTTCCCTTTTGGTTTTGTGATAATTTCATTGTTTATATATTTTACATATTTTCCTAATTCTTCAGCTAATTTTTTATGGAAATCTTTAAGTTTTGTTTTATCTTCTAAAAATTCGCCAGAAAGCCACTTCCCCATATCATCTCCATCGAGCATTATTATGGCATAGTATTTATAAAATTTTAAATCTTTTTCTTTTGCTTTTTCATATATCTTTTTGAGTTTTTCTTTTATTTCTTTAAGATTTTTATTAGAATAATTATATTTTTTGAAGTATTTTTCTGTCAGATTATCTTCATAAAAAAGTTGTTCATCAAAATTATTATGAAATATATTCTTATAATCATTTAATAATTTTGATAATTCACTATATTTATTTAAATTATCAAGCAAATCCATTAAAGCAATTTCAGCAGTGGATGGATATTTTTTGTATTTATTTTTAAAATGTTCATAAGCAAATCGTTTAGTAAAACAGATTGTGCAAAGCCCTTCTCCATCATGCATATGTATAGGTTTATTCAAAGGTTTTGCATAAGGTGTTGTATATGCCCTTTTTTTACCATGATAAAATAATACATTTTTTTCACCACATAAAGAACATTTTCTTCCTATTTCTTCCAATTGCACGAAATTTCGCACATTTTTGATGGCACCTAGATGGGATTCAATGTTTTTATATGTGTCTGCATAATTATCCATGTCTAAAGGAATTGCAGTCCAATTTACTTGAAAATGTGTTTCTATTTGTGATTTAAAACCATTAGGTGCATTTAATTTTAAATTATTTAAAATATTACTATTTATTAGTTGAAATTCTTCTGTTATATGCTCTTTTAATTCATTACCTATATTTGCAATATCATTTGATTCTATTATTGCAATAAATCGATTTGGTTTAGATTCTAATGTTTCGTGTGGAAAAATGAATTCACAATTATTTGATTGTTTTAATTTTTCCATTGTAGAATTGATTAAGTGAGATAATAAAAAGCTTCCAGCATAGAGATCTTGAGTTTTTCGTGCTTGTTCAATAAAGGATTGTACAGGTCCAATTGTAAAAAGAAATAGATGTCTATTCATAAAGTTACCTCCAATTTTGATTTAATAGGTATAGTTTCTAAAAACTCTGTAATTATTTCTTTGTTAGGTAGCTTGATATTGTATCCTTTTTTATCCATTATTCTATAATTTGATGGAATTAGCTCACCATTTAACCAGATAATTATAGGAAAATAATGAGATTCATTTGTTTTTATTATTTTAAAAATCAAGGGTGATGCTCTCTTTTCAATAAAATCAACTACATCTTTCTTGTTTTTTTTGAGACTTTCGGGTCCAGCACCCATCATCTTTTTTGGATTCCTATGATGTATCGGAAATCCAAAATTAGGAGTGTCATAAATTCTTTTTTTATTTTTGGTTCGAAAATCTAAAAAGCATGAGCTTATCATTTTTAGTGCATCTTTCCA
>JAAXQB010000150.1 GCA_012329085.1 Methanosarcinales archaeon
AATAGTAGATATGCCACCTATATTTTCACCTGATTTTTAATTATATATAATTTATAAATATTTATAAATACATGTTTTTTAAAGGAAAGTGTGTGTAAAAATTGGAAATTTTTTAAGTATATAACTGTATAATTTATATACTAATGTTCAGAGCGTTCAATCACGAGCAAACGCTCATTCATTCGAAAATCAGAGATTTTCTCATACGCTCATTCGTTTCGAATGAGCTTTCCGAATGAGTTATAAAAAACTGATAAATTTTCGTTTATATACTTAGCACTCATTCGCTCAAAATACACATAATCTAAAAATAGGTCTGTTAAAGAAAATTTTTAGTACATTTAATATGAATGTACATTATTCAAATGAATTAAAAAGAATTTCAATTTGTTCCAACTCTAAAAATATAATTTTATAAATTATATACAAACGCTCATTCATTCTGAATGTGCTATAAAAAAATAAAACAATCAATCACATTTTTTAATATTAAGGAGATAATGATAAAAATATGCAATCAGCATCACAAATGTATGATCGGGCAAGTACTGTATTCAGCCCAGATGGAAGACTTTTTCAAGTAGAATATGCAAGAGAAGCAGTTAAAAGAGGTACTACGGCAGCAGGAATAAAAGTAAATGACGGCGTTGTTCTTTTAGTTGATAAAAGAATAACAAGTAGATTGATTGAAGTAGAATCCATCGAAAAAATATTTCAAATAGATGAGCACATTGGTGCGGCAACATCAGGGCTTGTTGCTGATGCAAGAGCACTTATTGATAAAGCACGAGTAGAAAGCCAAGTTAATAAAATATATTATGATGAGGATATTGGAGTGGAAGTTCTTGCAAAAAAAATCTGCGATCATAAACAATCATTCACTCAATACGGCGGAGCTCGACCATATGGTACATCTCTTCTTCTTGCAGGAGTAAATGGGCATAAACCTCGTCTTTTTGAAACCGACCCAAGTGGTGCATTATTAGAATATAAAGCAACATCGATTGGTGCAAATAAAGAAATATTTACAGAAGTATTTGAAGAAGGCTACCAAGAAGATATGTCAATAAAAGATGCAATATTCCTTGCAATGAAATCACTTTATCGTGCATCAGAAGGAAAAATAGATTCACTCACAATTGAAATTGGAATTGTCACAACAAAAGACACTCAATTTAAAAAACTTACTATAGAAGAAGTTGACGAATATGTGAAAGAATCAATCAAAAGATTTAAAGATGAAACTAATGAGGATAAAAAAGAATCATAAAACATATATTTCATAATTTTTTAAAATAGGTATAAACAATGGTATCTCTTGATGAATCTGTAACTGCAAGGCTTAAAAAAGGAAGTAAACATTTTGAAGTTCTTGTTGAACCTGATGGGGCTTTTGCACTCAAAAAAGGAAATGATATAAAAATAGAAGACATTCTTGCAGTTGAACATATATTTGAAGATGCAAGCCAAGGAGAACGAGTTTCAGAACTTGATCTTGAATCTGCATTTGGAACCAATAATATATTTGAAATTGCAGAACTAATCATTAAAAAAGGTGAATTACAACTTACTGCAACTCAAAGAAAAAATATATTAGAAGAGAAAACAAAGCGAATCATAACATTTATTGCACAAAACGCAATTAATCCGCAAACAAGAACTCCACATCCAGTCACTAGAATTAAAAATGCAATGGAAGAGTCCAAATTTCGTGTTGATCCGTTTAAAAGTGTTGAAGATCAAGTGACTTTATTAATGAAAGCAATTCGCCCACTTATACCCATTAGATTTGAAGAAGTGGAAATTGCAGTAAGAGTTCCACCACTTCATGCAGCAAAGTCATATGGCGAAATTTCCAAATTTGGTAAATTAATAAAAGATGAATGGCAAAATGATGGTTCTTGGGTTGCAATTATTAAAATACCAGCCGGACTTCAAACTGATTTTTATGGGCTTATTAATCATTTAACAAAAGGCGAATCTGAAACTAAACTTTTATAAAAATCGTATAGATATATGAATCAAAAAGTAACCATTCCAGGGCAACTATTATCTGAAAATAAAGAGAATGCAAATTTTGGAACTTATATAAAAGATAATAAATTACATTCGTGTATTTTTGGAATTGTGAATGATAAAAATAAAATCTCTGTAACTCCATTTAAAAGCAAATATTTGCCTTCTTATAAAGATTTTATTATTGGGATTGTAATTAATGTAACTCCAATGAATTGGATTTTTGATATAAATTCACCATATAATGGACTTTTACATGTATCTGAATATCCAAAACGCATCGAATCATCGAAAATGCCAAAATTGATGGGAATTGGTGATGCTGCAATCCTCCGTATAGTAGATGTAAGTATAATGAAGAAAGTAGAACTTACTATGAAAGAAGGAGGATTGGGATGTATTTTAGAAGGAAGGATACTAACCATTCCATCTTCAAAAGTATTTAGTATAATAGGGCATGATAGTAATATAATTTCTATGCTTAGAAGTTCTTCTGAATGTGATATTTTTGTTGGCAGAAATGGACGTATTTGGATAAATGGCCCCATAAGAAATATGAATAAACTTGAAAATGCTATTGATTATATTGTTGAAAATTCTGAACAACAAGATTTAATTGATATAGTTGCACAGCTTTTTTAACTGTGTAGATGTTGCTCATTTTTCTTTTAGAGAATGTGCTAACAAAATAACGCTTGTTCATTCTGAACAAGCTATAAAAAATTATTTGGAGCTGAAATATGGGTGGAAAACCCGAAAAATTTATAGATGAAAATAGATTACGACTTGATGGCAGACAACTTGACGAAATTAGAACAATGAAAATAGAACTCGGTGTTCTTAAAAGAGCAGATGGGTCTTGTTATCTCGAATGGGGCAATAATAAAATAATCGTTGGTGTATTTGGTCCAAGGGAGATGCATCCAAAACGCGCACAAAAGGCAGATTCGGCCACAATTCGATATAGATACAACATGGCTCCATTTTCTACAGAAGATCGGATTCGTCCCGGTTCAAACAGAAGAAGTACTGAAATATCAAAAGTGAGTGGAGAATCATTTGAACCTATTGTACTTACACACCTATATCCTGGTACTGTAATTGATATATTTGCCGAAGTTTTACAAGCAGATGCAGGAACAAGAACTGCTGCAATTAATGCAGCATCACTTGCACTTGCAGATGCAGGAATTCCGATGAAGGGATTAATTTCTGCTTGTGCCGTTGGAAAAGTAGATGGTGAATTGATTTTAGATCTTAGTAAAGTAGAAGATATTTATGGAGATGCAGATCTTCCTATTTCAATGACTGAAGATGGATCCATATCTTTACTTCAAATGGATGGAAATTATACCCAAGATGAATTCAAAAAAGCAATTGCACTTGCAGAAGTAGGATGTAAAAAAATTATAAAAATTCAAAAACAAGCACTTTTAGATAAATATCAGACAAAAGTTCATTCAAGTAATAATTTTGATAAATCTAAAAATATTGTGGAAAAAAAACAATCTAACGAATCTAAATTTAAAGAAGGAGAAGTTCATGCGCAATGAAATAATTTCAAAGCTTAATAAAGACTACTTTCATAATTTAATATTAGACGAAATGCGAGTCGATGGTCGTAAATTTAAGGAAATTCGAGATATTAAAATTGAAACGGGCGTAATGGGTAATGCCGAAGGCTCTGCAAAAATAACACTTGGGGATACTCAACTTATTGTTGGAATTAAACTTCAGATAGGGTCGCCATTCCCAGATTCTTTAGATAAAGGTATAATCTTTACAAACATGGAATTAAATCCTATTGCATCTCCTGAATTTGAATCTGGCCCTCCACGAGAAAATGCAATTGAAATGAGTCGTGTTGTAGATAGGGGCATTCGTGAATCAAAGGCAATCGATTTAAATAAATTGTGTATTTTAGAAGGTGAAGAAGTATGGATTGTTTTTATAGATATTCATGTTTTAAATAATGGGGGCAATCTAATTGATGCCGCAACACTTGGTGCAATCACAGCCCTTATGACTGCAAAACTTCCTTTAGAACGAGAAGGACGAGGCACAGATACATTTATGCCAATTAGAGAAATACCTATTAGTATCACATTTGCAAGAATAAATGGAGAATTAATAATAGATCCAACTGAAAAAGAAGAATCTGTATGTGATATGAAATTAACTATTATTTCTAATCAAGATGGATCCATATCTGCAATGCAAAAAAGTGGAGGGGGATCTATTAAAATTGATAAAATATTAGAAGCTGTTGAAATAGCTGGTGAAAAATCATCAGAAATTCGAGAAAAATATCTTAAAAACATATAATATTTATACTATTGATATATTATAATAGGTAGTTTTTATATTTGCACATAATTTATAAAATTATATACTAACGCTCAATTGTTTAATCATGAGCAAACGCTCGTTTGTTCGAAAATTAGAGATTTTCTTAAACTCGTTCTAAAAGAACGAGTGATTACGCTCATTCGTTCGAAAATCAGAGATTTTCTCATACGCTCATTCGTTCGAAAATCAGAGATTTTCTCATACGCTCATTCGTTCGAAAATCAGAGATTTTCTCATACGCTCATTCG
>JAAXQB010000365.1 GCA_012329085.1 Methanosarcinales archaeon
AAAATATTTAAATGATATTTTAATTGCCAATAATAAAATTCCAATGTTGGGAAATGTTTATTCTAAAGATGCAGAAATTATATATAACAATTTAGCATTTTCTTTTCACAATGAAGGAGGAATAGACTATGGCTTTACAGTAAAAAAGAATAATTCTATCACGCAAAAAGCAAATCCTATTTTAGAAAACATGATGCCAAATGTTGTCGGAATGAGTTTAAAAGATGCTTTTTATGTTCTTGAAAATAAAGAAGTTAAAATTAGATATAAAGGAAAAGGAAAAATAGTAAAACAATCTATTGCTAAAGGAGAAAAAATTAGAAAAGGACAAATTATTGTTCTCGATTTAGAGCTATAAATGGAAAAGAAGAAAATCATTACAGTGTTGGGTGCCGGCGAAAGTGGAGTGGGTGCTGCTATCTTGGCAAAAAAGCAAGGCTTCGATGTCTTTGTTTCTGATTCTGCTTGGGTAAGAAAAAAGTATGGTATTACACTCGATGTCGAAAAAATAAAATGGGAACATGGAGCACATTTTATTCCTAAAATATTAGAGTCAGATCTTATAATAAAAAGTCCTGGAATACCTGATTCTGCTCCAGTAATTAAAGCAATTAAAGAAAATAATATCCCAATAATTTCTGAAATAGAATTTGCTTCAGAATATACAAATGCTTTCATTGTTGCCATAACAGGTAGTAATGGAAAAACAACAACAACATCTATGATTTATAGCATTTTTAAAGAAGCAGGAAAAAATGTTGGTGTAGCTGGAAATATAGGAAAAAGCTTTGCAAGGCAAGTTGCAGAAAAAGATTTTGATATATATGTTTTAGAAATAAGTAGTTTTCAATTAGATGATATTGTAAATTTTAAACCAAATATTGCAATATTAATGAACCTATCGCCAGACCATTTAGATAGATATGATTACAAATACGAAAACTACATAAAAGCAAAGTTTAATATAATAAAAAATCAAACAGAAGACGATTTATTTATCTATTCTCATGATGATAAAGATATATTAAATCATATAAAAAAAATAAAAATAAAAGCAAAAACTATAAGTTTTTCTATAAAAGAAAAATTAATGGAAGGTGCTTATATAGAAAACGAAATACTTAAGATAATAATAAATAAAAAAGAATTAGATATGCCAGTTTACAAATTAGGATTAGTAGGTCAGCACAATATTTATAACTCAATGGCAGCTGCTATTGTAGGAAAAGCAGTTGACCTAAAAAAGACACAAATTAGAGAAAGTTTGCAAAACTTCAAAAACTTAGAACACCGTATGGAAAAAGTTCTAAAAATTGGAGGAGTGCAATATATTAACGACAGTAAAGCAACAAATGTAAATTCTACTTGGTATGCTCTCGAAAGTGTTCAAGCACCATTGATTTGGATAGTTGGCGGAGTAGATAAAGGAAACGATTATGCCGTACTGGAAACTTTAGTTTCAGAAAAAGTACATACAATCATTTGCTTAGGAAAAGACAATAGAAATATTCATAAATCTTTTGCCAAACATACAGATTTACTAATAAATGCACAATCTATGGTCGAAGCAGTAAAAATTGCAAATCAGTTTTCTGATAAAGGAGACACTGTTTTACTTTCTCCAGCTTGTGCAAGTTTCGATATGTTCGAAAACTATGAAGACAGAGGAAACCAATTTAAAAATGCAGTAAAAAATCTTTAGTACCAATTATAAATTAAGAATTATCAATTAGGTTAAAATACGATAAACTTTAATTTGTAATCGGGAACTTTTAATTAAATAAAATGATTAACAAAATAATAAATAACATAAAAGGCGATAAGTGGATATGGGTTACAATACTTGTATTGTTTATCTTTTCATCTTTGGCAGTTTATAGTTCTACAAGTACATTGGCTTATAGAACCAGAGCAGGGCATACCGAATTTTACCTTATAAAGCAGTTAATCTTAATGTTTGGCGGTTTGGGTCTTATGTATATTGTTCACCTTGTTAATTATAAATATTTTTCAAGAATAGCACAAATATTTTATTATGCAAGTATCATCTTATTGCTTATAACTTTAATATTTGCAACACCTATAAATGAAGCAAAAAGATGGCTTACTTTACCAATAATAAACTTAACGGTACAAACATCTGATTTTGCAAAGCTTGCATTGGTTATGTACTTGGCAAGAACATTATCAAAAAAGCAAGAAGTAATAAAAAACTTCAAAGAAGGATTTTGGCAAGTAATCATTCCAGTTTTTGTTATCTGCGCTTTAATTGCACCAGAAGATATGTCAACAGCATTAGTACTTTTTGTTACAAGTATATTTATAATGTTTATTGGTCGTGTTAGTATAGTTTACATTGGTTCTTTGTTAGTTTTAAGTGTCATTACTTTATCTATGGCAGTATGGGTTTTAAATTCTTTGCCCGAAGAAAAGCTAAGAGGAAGAATGAAAACTTGGAAAGGTAGAATTGCCGTTTTTCAAGAAAGCATAACAGGAGACGAAGAAACAAAAAAGAAAGTAGAACCATATCAAGTTACTCAAGCAAAAATTGGAATAGCAAAAGGTGGCTTTTTCCCAAATATGCCAGGTAGTAGCACGCAGAAAAATTTTTTGCCACACGCATATTCAGACTATATATATGTAATTGTTATTGAAGAATATGGATTAATAGGCGGAGCATTAATATTATTTTTATATCTATTTTTTATGTATAGAACATCTTTAATGATAAGAAAAACACCAAAAGCATTTGGAGCAATACTCGCCTTTGGCTTAGCATTGAGCTTAGTATTTCAGGCAATGATAAATATGGGCGTAGCAGTAGATTTATTGCCAGTAACAGGGCTTACATTGCCCCTTGTAAGTATGGGAGGAAGCTCTACACTTTTTACAAGTTTAGCTTTAGGAATCATATTGAGTGTAAGTAGAGACATTGAAGTAAACAACAAAAAAGCTACCAACTATCCCTAACACTTCTTAATTTAAAAACTATAAAATAAACAAAAACAAACTATAAAACCATCAACTAAAAAGTAAAAGCAAAAAAATAATGAAAAAACTAAAAGACATACTATACAATACAAATATCATAGAAACTAAAGGTTCTACAGATATAAATATTGCATCATTACATCTAAACTCTTTAGAAGTAAAGGCAAATAGTTTGTTTGTAGCAGTAAAGGGTTTTTCTACAGACGGGCATAAATATATACCTTCTGCAATTTCAAATGGTGCAAAAGTAATAGTGTGTCAACAAATGCCTATAATTTTACTTGATAATATTACCTATATAGTAGTAAAAGATAGCTCAAAAGCATTAGCAATAATTGCATCAAATTTTTTTGATAATCCATCATCAAATTTAATACTTGTAGCAGTAACAGGTACAAATGGAAAAACATCTGTAGTCACATTATTATACAAATTATATACAAAACTTGGTTATAAAGTAGGGCTACTTTCTACAGTAGAAAATAAAATTGGAACAGAAACAATTCCAGCTACACACACCACACCAAATGCAATAGTTTTAAACAAATTATTGGCAAAAATGGTAGATAAATCTTGCGATTACGCTTTTATAGAAGCAAGTTCACACGCCATACATCAAAATAGAACCTACGCCTTAGATCTTGATGGAGCAATTTTTACAAACCTAACACATGAACATTTAGATTACCATAAAACATTTAGAGAATATTTGAATGCAAAAAAAATATTGTTCGATAATTTACCAAAACATGCTTTTTCTTTAATGAATGCAGACGAAAAACATGGTGTAATAATGCAACAAAACACTAAAGCAAAAAAATATTCTTATGCTTTAAAATCTGATGCAAATTTCACAATTAGAATATTAGAAACAGATTTTTCTGGAATGTTTGTAAATATAGATGGAACAGAAATACATACAAAATTAATTGGAAATTTTAATGCCTATAATTTACTTTCTGTTTATGCTACAGCAATGTTGTTAGATTCAGATAAAATGGAAGTACTTATTGCCTTGAGTACACTCGAAGGAGCAGAAGGAAGATTCGAACATTTTGTTTCCGAAAAAAGTAAAATTGTAGCAATAGTAGATTATGCACATACTCCAGACGCACTAAAAAATGTATTGGAAACAATAAATAATATTAAAAAAGGGAAAGAAAAAATAATAACAGTTGTCGGAGCAGGAGGAGATAGAGATAAAACTAAAAGACCATTAATGGCAGCAATTGCTTCTAAACTTTCCGATAAAGTAATCTTAACATCTGACAATCCAAGAACAGAAAATCCAGAAACAATAATAAAAGAAATGCAAGAAGGTGTTTCTGTTTCAAATAAAAGAAAAGTTTTGGCAATAACTGATAGAGTAGAAGCAATAAAAACAGCTTGTATGCTTGCAAATGAAAAAGATATAATCTTAATAGCAGGAAAAGGACACGAAAAATACCAAGAAATAAATGGAATAAAATATGATTTTGATGATATGGCGAAAACCTTAGATTTGTTTAATAAATTAAAACTATAAATTAAAAATAAACATTGATTATACCATTTACTTGTTCACTTAAAGAATCTCCAATGACTTATAAAACTACATTGAAAAATATAAAACACGAAATAAAATAAAAAAAAGTAAATAAGATAAAATTATCAAATCATGATATACGAACTATTAAATACACTAAGCAAAAGCTTTGATTTCCCAGGAGCATATTTATTTAACTTCTTGTCTTTTAGAGCATCATTATCTGCTGCTACTGCATTGATAATAACAATATTATTTGGCAAAAAAATAATAGATAAACTAAGAAGTTTGCAGGTAGGCGAAAGTGTTAGAGACTTAGGCTTGGCAGGACAAAAAGAAAAAGAAGGAACACCAACAATGGGTGGGCTTATGATTTTGGGAGCAATATTGTTGCCTACACTTTTATTTGCAGATTTAAAAAATATCTATATCCAAATGATGATTCTTACAACAGTATGGATGGGGATAATTGGCTTTATAGACGATTATATTAAAATCTTCAAAAGAAACAAAAAAGGATTGCCAGGAAAATTTAAAGTATTTGGGCAAATTTCATTAGGAATAATAATAGGATCAATAATGTATTTTCATTCAGATATTTATGTAAAAAAAGAAATAGCAGAAAATGAAGTAAATAGATTTTCTCAAGAGCAAATTTCTACCGTAAAATCTTTTGATGGCAGAAAGCATTATATGGCAAAAATAGATGCTCCTATTACCACCATTCCATTTATAAAAGGTCAGCAGATAAATTATGAAAAACCAGTAGTAATGATTTTTGGAGAAAATGCTCGCCCTTATGCTTGGATATTTTTTATAGGAGTAATAATTTTTATAATCACAGCCATTTCAAATGGCGCAAACCTCACCGATGGTATAGATGGCTTGGCTACAGGTACATCGGCTATTATGGGAGTAGTACTTTTTGCTTTAGTATATATATCAGGAAATATAATTTTTGCAAACTATTTGAATATAATGTACATACCACATATTGGAGAATTAGTAGTGTTTGTTGCAGCATTTGTGGGTGCTACTATAGGCTTTTTATGGTATAACTCTTTTCCTGCAAAAGTTTTTATGGGCGACACAGGAAGTCTGGCCATAGGTGGTATAATTGCTTCTTTAGCAATAATTACAAGAAAAGAATGGATGTTGCCGTTGTTAGCAGGAATATTTTTGGTAGAAAATTTATCGGTAGTAATGCAAGTTGGCTGGTTCAAATATACAAAGAAAAAATACGGAGAAGGAAGAAGAATATTTCTAATGTCGCCATTGCATCACCACTACCAAAAAATAGGTTATCATGAAAGCAAAATTGTAACAAGATTTTTTATAGTAGGAATATTATTGGCTATTCTTACGGTTGCAACCTTGAAAATGAGATAAAAAGATTTATAATAAGCATAATGAAAAATGATATATAAATATATAAAAAACATAAGCAAAAAAAACTTAAAAGCATTGTATGAAAATGCAGAATGGACAGGCTACACAAATGATTTAGAAAAATTAGTTCGTGCTGTAAAAAACTCTTCAAGAGTAATTTCAACTTGGGAAGATGGAAAATTAGTAGCATTAATAAGAACCGTAAGCGATGGCGAAACCATAGTTTTCAT
>JAAXQB010000128.1 GCA_012329085.1 Methanosarcinales archaeon
TATGTGCTTTTTAATGGAATTCCATGTTTCTTTGCAGAGAGGGCATTAAATACCTTGCTTTTATATGCACCATGGCTTAAAACTTACACAATATGCCATAGATTCCATCATAGTGCAGACTATACTTGGCCAAGACAGAATAAAAAAGGATATGCGAATTATAAAAAGGAAGTTATTGAGTTGTATGCAAAGGCCGTAGCAGAGAAAGAAGCGGAAAAAAATATTTAAAGCTTAATAGCTTTCTTTAATTTATTTATTTATTTATTTTTTTTTTTGCAAATATCCTACCAATATTTGAAACATATATAATAGCACAGAGTTTATTATTTGTCAACTAAGATTAAAAATACATTAATCGATTATTAAAAAGCAGGGCAAATGCACACATTTTAAATTGCAAATCAATCCAATAAAATTAATTTTTTACTAGCTCTGGTTTTATTTTATGTTTTAATATATTAATAAATCCATATTCATTTTCATCTTTTTCTGTATTATTTCTTTTAACATATGTGTTTAGCTTTAAAAAATTTGTGAAAAAGTAATTGAAAATATTTATCTGCAGATTACGCAGATTAAAAAATTTAAATGTTGATTGGTTTTTAAAAATTTGTATAATTTGTTAGATGAAAAAAACAAAAAATATAAATTATCATGCATTCTATGCCTTATTATATTGATATAAAATTCTTTAAATATAGCAAAAAGAATTTTAAAAAGTCATAAAATTTTTATCTCAAAAAATAAAAAATTTTCCTCAACATACAATTTTACAAATAAGGTCCAATTGAAAAAATATATAAAATTAAATATATGAATGTTTAAATCTTTTATTCCGCTTCTTCTGCCAATTTAATTACTACTTCTTCTGGAAGGTCTTTTGCAAGGTCAATCTTTTTTACACAGTGAGTCTTCATTCCACGAGCTTTTGCTTCTTCTTTTAATGCTTTTGCACTAATTTTCTTTATAATTTGATTTAGTTCATCTTCGTTCATATTTAATTACCATTTATTTTTTATTTCACATAATTTATAAAATTATATGTAGAGAAAAATTTTAACACATATCTTTATCCAATGAATCATAATACCACCCAAGCATAGATTTATCAAATCGTTTTACATAGTGAGATTGAACTTTTGATACATATAATATATTTTCACCAATCTTTATTTTAATATCAGTTGGTTTTGGTGGTTTTACTTCAATTGGCACAATCACAGGACCTCCACAAGTAGTACATACCCTAAAATCTCTTTTATTTTCAAGAATTAGAGATTCGACCTCGTGATCAATTATAAATCCATATTCTGAATCAATCATAACAATATAAAATAGCTTTATTTTATATAATATTTGTGTATTGGTTTTGATAAATAATTTAATTAAGTAACAAACCATATTGTACCATATAGAAATTTATAAAAATAATAATAATATGAAATTTAAATAATGATGCCAATTAAAGATATTGAATATGCCATAGAAACAAAAAATTTAACAAAAAAATATGATGATTTTGTGGCAGTAGATAATTTAAATCTAAAAATTAAAAAAGGAGAGATATTTGGATTTTTAGGTCCAAATGGTGCAGGAAAAACAACAACTTTGAATATGATCGTTGGAATTTTAAATGTTACAAATGGGTCAATATCAATTATAGGGCATGACATCAAATCCATAAAAGAAAAAATAGGAATTTGCCCACAGAAAATATGTTTATGGGAAAATTTAACCTGTAATGAAAATTTAAGTTTAATTGGAGATATGTATGAAGTGCCAAAAACTATAAAATTTGAACGAATGCAACAATTACTTAAAGATTTGCAATTAGTTGATAAAAAAGATTCTTATGTAAAAACATTATCAGGTGGAATGCAACGAAGACTTAATCTCGCCATGGCATTAATACATAATCCAGATATTATTGTTTTAGATGAACCTTCCGCAGGACTTGATCCACAATCAAGACTCATTTTATGGAATTATATACAATCATTATGTAAAAAAGAGAATAAAACCATTCTTCTCACTACTCACATGATGGAAGAAGCCGAAAAATTAAGCGATAGAATAGCAATAATGGATAAGGGGAAGTTGCTTATTTTAGATACGCCATCTAATTTAAAGAAACAAGTTGGAAATGGAGATATTCTTGAAATTCAAGTTTTAGATTATGCCAACAATCAAGAAATAATTTTATTAATAAAATCACATGAAGAAATTTTTGATGTGGTAGAAATTGAAAATAAAATTATAATACGATTAAAGAATGGAATGACAAAACTTCCAAATATAATTCAATTAATTGAAAAAAGTGGCAATAACATAATAAATACCTCAATAAGGGAAAATACGCTTGAAGATGTTTTTATTTATCTTACAGGACGGGGGCTTAGAAAATGAAATTTTTAAGTATTGCAATAAAAGGAATTAAAGAAATTTTAAGAGATAGAGAAAGCTTGGTGATGATGATTTTATTTCCTTGCATTTTTATGCTTGTGTTTGGATTTGCATTTGGAGAAGCTGGTGGTGAAACTATAACTCTAGATATTGTAGTATTAAATCATGATATGGGTGCAATCACAAATTATACAAATGTGGATAGTTATGTAAATTTTGGAGAAAATTTTACTGAATTGTTAGAATCGTTGATGTATGAAGATACTGATTTATATATGTTTAATGTGAAAAAAGTAGAAGAAATCGTTGCAATTAATATGCTAATGGATAGAGATATTGCATGCATTGTAATTATTCCTGAAAATTTTTCTCTTGCATTTAATGAATTGATTGATCACACAATTCGAACAAAGGTTACAGCTGGAATTGGTGAAATGATTATTGATATGGATGGAACTGATTTTAAAAATCAAAAGTTTCAAATCGATGAAAAAAATAATACAGCCGTTGTAAATTTAACTGAATTTGATGCTAATTCGGATTTTTCTATGGGTGGTACCCAAAATTTACCTACTGTTGAAAATATACACGCAAATCTTGTGATAAAAGGAGATATGAGTTATATCAATTTTGGAATTTCGCAAGGAATTGTGTCAAAAGTACTTGAACAATATAAAAATGAAGTGCGGCTACATGTAAGAGAAGAAGTAGCAAAATATTTTGAGGACAAAACCGTATCAAAAACTGAGTTTATTGGGCATAAGGTTGTAAAAATTGAAGGAACTAAAAGCTTTTCAATATTTGATTCTATGGCACCCGGTATAATTGTATTTGCAATAGTATTATCTGCAATTGGTGTTGCAAGTACTCTTGCAAGTGAAGTTGAAAAAGGAACACTTCAAAGGCTCAAAATTACAA
>JAAXQB010000085.1 GCA_012329085.1 Methanosarcinales archaeon
TAGATCTGATTATAACTTAAATTTGAATATTTAAAATATGTGATATGGGCTTGTAATAAAAAAGAAAATAGAACCTTGTCCGTTTATATTATATACTATAACTCTCATATTTATTCAAACTTTAAATAAGATTATACAATATAATTTAGATGTATCTATTTAGAATAAATAATTCTTTGATAGCTCATTCGGAAAGCTCATTCGGAAAGCTCATTCGAAAAGTTCATTCGGAACGAATGAGCGTATGAGAAAATCTCTGATTTTCGAATGAACGAGTGTTTGCTCGTTTGGAACGAACAATCGTTTGTTCATTCAGAATGAATGGGCATTATTTCATTAAAAAATTATAATTAAATTTAACGAATTGAATATTCGTTTATTATCGCAAATCAAAGATTTATGAAAGTCGCGACCTTTTTGGTAGCAACATAGAAAATCGAGAAATTTGGAGGAAAAATAAATTTTAAATCAACCTTGTGTTAATATCGGTATGGTGGGGCATGTAGATCATGGAAAAACTACCCTTGTCAGTGCATTGTCTGGGGTGTGGGCAGATACCCACAGTGAGGAAATAAAACGGGGAATAACAATTAGATTGGGATATGCAGATATAACATTTAAAAAATGTAATAAATGTCCTGAGCCTGAATGTTACACTGTAAAAGATAAATGTCCAATATGTAAATCCAAAACTGAAATTTTAAGAACTGTATCTTTTGTAGATTCGCCTGGGCATGAAACCCTTATGGCAACTATGCTATCTGGTGCTGCAATAATGGATGGTGCAATACTTGTAATTGCAGCTAATGAGAAGTGTCCACAACCACAAACAAAAGAACATTTGATGGCAATCGATATAATTGGAATTAAAAATGTTGTAATTTTTCAAAATAAAATCGATCTTGTTTCAAAGAGTGATATTATTGAACATTATAAACAAATTAAAGCTTTTGTAAAAGGAACTGTTGCAGAAAATGCGCCAATAATACCAATATCTGCACAACAAAACATTAATATTGACATGGCAATTCAAGTGCTTAATGAAGTGATACCAACTCCGGATCAAGACATTGATGCACTTTCGCATATGCTTATTGCAAGGTCTTTTGATGTAAATAAACCTGGAACTTCAATTGGACGAATAAAAGGAGGAGTTCTTGGTGGCACCCTTACGAAAGGTATGATTCGTGTTGGTGATTCACTTGAAATTCGACCTGGTCGAAAAATTGAACGAGAAAATATGATAAAATGGGAGCCAATAATTGCAGAAGTATCCCAAATCATTGCAGGAAAATCTAAAGTTAAAGAAGCATCACCAGGAGGACTTTTGGCAGTTGGAACAAAACTTGACCCTGTAATCACAAAAAGTGATAAATTAGTTGGACAAGTCGTGGGGCTTGTTGGCACACTTCCACCTACAAGAAATGAATTTTCAATGGAGTTTAAACTCTTAAATAGAATTGTGGGCGTTACAAGTGAAGATGAAGTCAGTAATATAAAAACTGGAGAGCCTTTAATGTTAAATATTGGAACTGCAACAACAGTTGGTATTGTGACAAGTGCAAGAGGAAAATCTGCCAAAGTTAAGCTCAAAAGACCCGTTTGTGCAGAAGATGAATCACGCGTTGCAATAAGCAGGCGAATTGGGTCAAGATGGCGTTTAATAGGAGTGGGAGAAATAAAATAGTGGAAGTTATACTCGATACAAATGGACTTATGATACCAGTCCAATTTAAAGTAGATATTTTTGAAGAACTTAGATCGTTGGGGTATGATACATTTATTGTTCCAACGGCGGTGATGACTGAACTTGATTTACTTATTAAGAATTTCAGGGGCGTAAAAAAAATTGCAGCTAATGTTGCTAGAACACTTGCAAGACGATGCGATATTGTAAACAAAGATGGTGTGACTGATGATGTTATATTAGAACTTGCAATTGAAACTAATGCAGCAGTTTTAACTAATGATGTTGAATTAAAAAATAGATTGTGCGAAAATAATATTAAAGTGATATATTTGCGCAAAAAAAATCGATTGGCAATAATTTAAAAGTTAAAGGAGAAATCATATTTTCTTTTTATAGTATATAATTTGTAAAATTATGTACTGTGAGAAATTTCTAATTTCTCGGAATTAGTTAAAGAAATTTTTAATAGATTATTCGGAAAGCTCATTCGGAAAGCTCATTCGGAAAGCTCATTCGGAAAGCTCATTCGGAAAGCTCATTCGGAACGAATGAGCGTATGAGAAAATCTCTGATTTTCGAACGAATGAGCGTAATCACTCATTCTTTCAGAATGAGTTTAAGAAAATCTCTGATTTTCGAACGAATGAGCGTAATCACTCGTTCTTTTAGAACGAGTTTAAGAAAATCTTTGATAGCTCATTCGGAACGAACGAGCGTTTGCTCATTCGGAACGAATGGGTGTTATTCGACAGATTGTTCAAAATGAACAAGCGTTTACTCATTTGGAAAGCTCATTCGGAACGAATGAACGTATGAGAAAATCTTTGATTTTCGAACGAATGAGCGTTATCTCATTTCTTAGTTTATAATATAAAAGGGAATATGTTAAGAATATACAATGTATAAAAGAATAAAATTTAGAGATACGGTTCGCATAGATCCTACATTACTTAGTGAAAATGTTGAACTTAGTGTAAAAAATGCATTAAAATCAAAACTTGAGAATCGGATTGATGAAAAAATTGGTAGTATTGTTGCAATTACAAAAATCAATGAAATAGGCGAAGGTCATATTCTTGTGGGGGATGGTGCAGTATATTACGAGACTGAATTTGAAGCAATCTGTTTTACCCTTCAATTACAAGAAATTGTGGAAGGCAGTATTGCAGAAATTGTAGAATTTGGGGCATTTGTACAATTGGGTCCTCTCGATGGTCTTTTACATGTAAGCCAGATTACAAGTGAATTCATGTCTTATGATCGTAAAAATGATCGATTTAGTAGTAAAACTGAAAATAAATCCGTATCCAGGGAGGATTTTGTGCGTGCACGAGTTGTTGCGATAAGTTTAAATGAAAGAGACCCTATGAGTAGTAAAATAGGGCTTACAATGCGTCAACATGCACTTGGAAGACTTAAATGGTTAGAAGATGCACGAATGAACGAAAGACAAGGTGATGTAAATGAGTGAGATGGCATGTCGAGAATGTAGATTAATTGTATCTGGAAATGTGTGTCCACTATGTGAAACTAGCAATCTAAGTGAAGAATGGAGTGGCATAGCTATTATAATTAATGCCAAGAAATCAGAAATAGCACAAAAAATTGGTACTAACATGCCAGGAAAATATGCTTTAAAAGTGCGATGAAAAAGAATTACGAAAATCAAAAATGTTCTTCAAAGACGAATCAAAGATTTTTTTCAACGCACATTTGTTCCAAATATGCTAATGAAACCATCTTTTTATCTGAAATATTTCGTGAAAAATTGCGCATTCCATTTGGTAAATTATATAATGGAATTGGAATAAGCGTTATTTCAAAAATTAGAAAAGATGTTTCGAATGCCGTAAAGGTTATTTCTGTAGGGGATGCCACTCTTTTTCAACTACTTGAATCGAATATTATTCCTGATTTAATGATTGTAGATGAACTGATTCAAAGAAAACCAATTTCTGAAACTATTTCAATTGCCATAAAAAAAGCTACTAAATTTAAAAAAATTGTAAATAATCCTCCTGGATCTATCACCCTTAATCTTATAGAGGAAATTGAAGACGCGTTGAGTAAGACTGTGCCTATACAAATACTTGTTAAAGGCGAAGAAGATATAGCCGCATTACCTGTGATGTTGATGGCACCAATCAGTTCAATAGTATTATATGGGCAACCAAACGAAGGATTGGTATTAGTAAAAATCACCGAATCTAAAAAACAAGAAATTAGAAAATTATTTAATCAAATAATAGACAATTCACAACAAGAAATATTAAATCTTGATAAAAAAAATAATAAAAACATTTTAAACATTATAGGAAAAATAAATGGATATTAAAATCATAAACGATAAAGAAAATGCAGTAGTAGAAAGACGCGAGATTAATTTTGAAACCGTATTTGAAGGTGCAACACCTAATAGAGATGAAATTAAAGGTAAACTTGCAGCTATTACTAATGCATCTACAAACCTTATTATAATCGATAATATGAAAACTGAATTTGGAAATCAAAAATTGATGGGATATGCAAAAATATATAAAGATGAAACACGATTAAAAGAAATCGAATCTAACTATCAAGTAAATAGAAATAAAAAAGAAGAAAAAAATACAAGTGAGTAAATTAAATGGCAGTAAAAAATTATTATAAAGTAAGTGGCAATAAAATAAAATTGCTTAAACAAGCATGCCCAAGATGTGGAGATGGAGTATTTCTTGCAGAACATAAAGATAGAAGAACTTGTGGAAAATGTGGGTTTATGGAAAAAAAAGTTAAAAAATAAATTATTTCCTAAATACATAATATGAATAGTGCCTATTCGTTCCGAGTGATTTATTAAATTTTTTTCTGAATACACAATTTTAAAGTTTATCTACAATTGAAAAGTAATATTTTATGCGTTTCATTGACTTTTTGACTTTATATGTGCATAATTGTCTAAAATTTCAAATTATATCAAGGTGCTAAGATGATGAATAGGGAGAAAATCTTTGAAAAAATTGTGTTGTTACTTAAAAATCAAGGAGCTAAAAAAATAGCAGTCTTTGGTTCTTATGTAAAAAAAAAGAAAAATAAGGAATTGATATAGATCTCATTGTGGAATTTTCAGATAAAAAAAGTCCCCTTGAACTTGACTGAATAGAGAAAAATTAATCTGAAAATCTATGAATAAAAGTGGATTTATTGACGGAAAAATTGATTAGTCCATATTTAATTGATGCGATACGAAGTGAGGTGAAGGTAATTTAGGGGTGAAAAAAACAAATCTATTATTAATTAAAATTTTCATAAATAGAAAATTCGATATTGTAAGAAGAGTTTGATATATAAAATAAACATATGTTAAATACAAACCATTTAAAAATTATTGAATATTCTGTTATTTAATATATACATATATAATTATATAAAATTATGGGCGAATTTAACCTTATTAATATCAATTCTTCATTTGAAAGCTATCAACAGCTTATTGATTTATATCATGAAAATAAAAATCGTCAATTTGAAATTATTAAAATTTCTTTTCAACAATGGTTTGATGCAAATTTGAGTTCTGTTCTTGGAGGGGTTTTAGATAAATTACATTGGAACTTAAATACAATTCAATTTAATTTTAATTCTTCTGACATACAGACTATTATTCAAAAAAATAATTTTTTATCACATTTTGGATATGAAAAAGTCAATAATCTGCATAATACTACTATAAAATATAATAAACTTAAACCATCAGATGGTAAGTTTTTTCATAAGTATGTATTTAATGAAGTATTGGAACATCCCGAGTTGCCAAATATTAGTTTAGAATTAAAGAAAAAAATTGCTGAATCAATCTATGAAATTTTTATAAATGCTAAACAACATAGTAAATCCGAATTTATATATACATGTGGACAATTTTTTCCAACAAAACATATTTTAAAATTTACTATTACTGATATTGGCATTGATTTTAAAAATCAAATAAATAATAAATTTAAAAAAAATCTATCTTCAATACAAGCCATTAAATGGGCAATGATTGATGGAAATTCAACAAAGCAAGATACAGGAGGAATTGGATTGACAATTCTTAAAGAATTTATATGTATGAACGAAGGTAAGATGCAAATTGTTAGTAATGATGGATTTTATCAATTAGATGTTGATGAAGTGAAAACAAAATTCTTTTCGAATAATTTTCCTGGGACAATTATAAACATGGAATTTAAAACTGATGATGCCAAATCATACATATTAAATGGTGAAATTGAATTAAATGATATATTTTAAAATAAGGGAATTTAATAATGCAAGAAATTAATATTAGTGTATATGGCACAGTGGGCAGTAGTTTTTGTGTAGAGGCAGACGATGGTCAAAAAATATATAATTTGATTGAAAAATCATTTAAAGAAAATAAAAAAATTTTACTTTCATTTCAAAATGTTGAGATGATTACTACAGCTTTTTTTAATACTGCCATTGGGCAACTTTATCGCGATTTTTCAGAAGAAGAAATTAAGGATAATTTATCCGTGGAAAATATACTTCCCACCGATATAATATTATTAAAACGGGTAGTTTCTACTGCAAAACTTTACTATCAAAATCCAGAAAGGATGCAAAAATCCATCGATGAAATTCTCGAAGAGGAATAATGATAAAAAGATACAATTTGGGGAATATTTATAATCTAAATGAAAGAAAAATATTTTTTGATGCAAATATCATTCTTTATATTTTTTGACCTACAGATAATAGATGGGAAGTAAAAGAATATACAAGTATTTTTAACAATCTTTATAAACAAAAAAATGAAATGTTTATTGATTTTATTGTAATTTCAGAAGTTGTTAATCGTGCAATTAAAATTGAATATGATAAATATATTCAAAAAAATAATTTTTCAAAAAATAAATTATCTTATAAAAAATATCGCGATAGTAAAGAAGGACAAAATACTATTAATGATGTTTATCAAATAATAAAAAATAAAATTGTTTCTATATTCAGTATCAAAGGTGAAGATTTTAAAATAGATGATATTGAAAATTTTTTACAAGTTACTCTTTTAGATTTTTCTGACAAAGGTATTGAAGCAATCTGTAAAAAAAATAATTATATACTTTTAACTCATGACAGAGATTTTGTAAATTCGGATTTAGAAATTTTATCTTTAAATAAAAAATTACGAGAAATTGAAAATTTTTCGTAACACACAATTTAAAAATATAACTTTATTTTTCTTTTATTTCATCTAATTGTGCATCAAAGCATGCACATAAAAAATATTGGTATGTGAAATGAATCAAAAAATCGTTGTTCGAAAAATTCAATTCAACGAAGAAAAAGAAATCTGGAAAGTCGCTAAAACACTAAGTATATTAGAGCGATATTATTTTTATTATTTGACTTATAAACCATATAGTGTTAATGCTCTGGTTGCTATTTATGAAAATTCGATTGTGGGATGTATTACGCCCCACATCAAAACGCATTCTGGGGAAAAGATAGGCATTATTGGGGGAATTTTCGTTGATTGTACCGTTCAAGGAAAAGGAGTGGGCAAAGCATTAGCAAATGCCGCACTATCTCATTTTCAGAAAGAAGGATGTAAAATCAATTATGTTCTTGTAGATAGATTCAATTCACCATCGTGGAATATGTTTTTGCATAAAGGTTTCACTCCATTTGAATTTAATGAGCAAATTAAAGTTTATGGTTGGAAAACTATACCATTATGGGAAGTTAATGGCTATTTGTGGGAGATGGGATGCTTTATTTTAAGAAAAACAGATAAAGAGAATCAAGCAACGAAAGAAATTTGGGAGGGGTGGCATTTATCTTTAGCTTGGATTTCATTTAGTTTTATTATTTTACTAATGAATGTTAGAATTGGCAATCCATTATTTAATTATATTCCATTCATATTAAGTGTTGTGGGTGTAAGCATTCTTGCCCATGAATTATCACATAAGTTCATTGCTCACATACTTGGTCTTAAAACAGTATTTAAGATTTGGGAATCTGGATTGGTACTCAGTGTTTTATTGGCTTTATTTGGCATCACCGTTCCCTTTTATGGCTCCTCTTTTATTAAGCAAAAGGATTGGTCATATAACAAAAATATTAAGAAAATGGGTTTAATTTATAGTATTGGTCCTATTATTAGCTTGATATTAGCTTCTTTGTTTTTAGGATTAACACATTGGTCAAATATATCATGGATTGTAACTTTGGGAACAATTGGGTTTCATGTAAATTTTATTATTGTTTTGTTCAATCTAATTCCTACATTTCCGTTTAACATGTTTGATGGCAAGAAGATATTTCTTTGGAATAAGATTGGTTGGATTCTATTAGTTATGTGGTTTATCTTGCTATTTGCTATTGTAAAATTTTTATAATTATTTTGGTAAATTTAAATTTCTTTATATGAATTGATATCCACCATATTATAATTATTTAAAATTTCTATAAAATACAAACCAAAAAATTAGAAATTTTCTCCAACGCATTTAATGCTCATTTGTTTCAAATGAGTAACGCATATTTTCCTAATGAGAATATTCTTTCGATAAATTATAAATTTCCATCAGTATATAACTTTACAAGTTATATACAATGAAAAAAAGATGATTAGCACAAGCTTAAGTAAAAATTTCTTAAATTTCACCTTAAAATCCAATAAAAACACACAAAATGTGTGTAATAACTACAAAATATATAAAATAAGTCTTATTAAATATAGTTTGAAAAGAAAAAATGATGTAATTTTTATACTGTTATGAAAAAATAATGTAAATGCTCATTCGTTTCGAATGAGCTAATCAAAATTCTCTTATGAAGTTAGACAATATTCTTTATGTTTGATAGAATTTTAGATTTTCAATTTAAAATATTTTTTTTCATTTTTAATCCTATAAATCGACAGAAAAAGAGTTTATGTTTGATAGGTCATACACTAATCAAGTCAAACGATATTGTTTTTTACCACATCTTTGAACGTCAAGACAAATTACACACTAACGCTCAAAACATTCAATCATGAGCAAACAATCGTTCGTTCCGAACAATCAAACGATCGTTCGTTCCGAACAATCAAACGATCGTTCGTTCCGAACAATCTATTAAAAACAAATATGATACGACAGTATAAATTATTACA
>JAAXQB010000042.1 GCA_012329085.1 Methanosarcinales archaeon
ACCACTTCCACCTGCCCATTCATCAACATCGGCAAAAGCCAATCGCGAAGTTCGGCGAGTTTTTGGTTTTCTTTACGGATGATTTCAACTTTATCTAATGTGGATTGTATTTGCGATTGAAAACTAATTAAATTCTTTTTTGGAGGGATAACTACTTTTAAATCTTTAACATATTTGAAGTGTCTTTCATATTTACCATAATTTGGAATTTGCGTTATTACACTTTGTAAAAAAAGATAAATGTAAAAAACTAAGTTAGGTTCAAATTTTAATATCTGGGTTCCATCCGCACCTCTAAAAAAAGTAAAATTAACATATCTTAAGGTACACGAATGATCACCAAAAATTATCAATGGAAGATTTGTAATTGGATTAGGTTCATTTGTATATCCTGAGATAAAAGAACCAGTATCTTGCGTTATTACTGGGAAATTTCCACTACTCAATATATCTTTCGATTGAACTTTTTTTGAAGTATCATTGTATTTATCTAGTATCTTTCCAATTTTACTTACCTCCCACCCTTCAGGGATTTCTCTTTTTAGTTTTTCGTTGTAGACCATTTTTCCGCCAGTGCTTTTGTAGGGGTTGCCGTTTTTGTCGGGAAAATCAAATTGCACAAACCAGTAATCATACAAAGTCTTTGCCATTTTTTCCAGTTCAGCATTTATTTTGTTGTTGAGTTCTATTTTTTCGTCAAGAGTTGATAGGACAGATGCGATTTTTTGTTGCTCTTTTAAATTTTCCGGATAACTAATTTTTATGTTTCTTAAATTTTGATTATATATTCTTGTTATAGTACTCCCATTTGTAGTTTCCCAAGGTTTTGTCTGATAAAAATAATATAGATACTCATTAAGAATTTTTGATTCATCATTTGCTATCCATACAATATTTGAATCCTGAAAATAAGCAGATTCTCCATTATAAATTACAGTCTTTCCAACAGTTCCAGCGGCTGAAATTAAGATGTCTCCTTTCTTGGGATATGAATATTTTTTACGAAAATTGTTATATAGTTTTTTATCAATAAACACATCTGCGTTAGAACCAAATGTGGAAATTTTGTAAAATGGTATATCACCAAACTCGCTAGTCTGGTATTTCATAACTCTTTTACACATAGAAACTTTGCCAACCTTGCCAAGTGTAGTTGTTTTTATTTTAGTTTTCATACTTCAGCTTTTTTAAATTATCCTTAACTTCCTTTTCTAGTTTTTTTGACTGCGAAAACATTTCATCCAGATTTTTCTGATATTCACTAATCTTATTTTCAAATTCTTCTGCCGTAATATCGGTATATTCAATCTTTATTTCAAAATATTGACCTGCTGAAAAAGAATAATTTTTCTCTTTTATTTCTTCATAATCAACCACTACTGATAAATCTTCAATTTGTTCTTTATTATGAAAAGCATCAATGATTTCTTGCTCTTCTTCACTACTCAAAACAGTTTTTTGATTTGTTCCTTCTTTTACTTTTGTTCCCAGTTTTGAAGCATCCATCAAAACCACTTTTCCGTCTCGGTTTTCTTTATCAATAAAAATTACAGAAACATTTGTTCCAGTGGTGGCAAAAATATTGCTCGGCATACTGACAACTCCTTTGAGCATTTTTTCATCAATCAGTTTTTGACGGATTTTCTTTTCAATTCCACTTTGAGCCGTGATAAAACCAGTTGGCACAACAATTGCCGCTTTCCCTTCGGCTGAAAGTGAATAAATAATATGTTGCAAAAACAAGAGATAAATCGCCATTGATTCTTTTTTCTTTTTTGGAATATTTGGAATACCTGCAAAAAATCGTTCGTTATTTTCTTTGGTATCAATATCTTCTCGCCATTTGCTGAAATCTAATTTGAAAGGTGGGTTAGAAACAATATAATCAAATTTCATTAAATCTTGCCCTTGTTTGTGATACGGGTCTTTGATGGTATTTCCTTTAATGATATTGGAAATAGAATGAACGAGATTATTCAAAATTAAATTCAAACGCAAAAGCCCTGATGATTTTTGCGAAATATCTTGAGAATAAATCGTGCATTTATCTTCGCCGATTTGATGGGCTAAATTCATCAGCAATGTTCCAGAACCTGCGGAAGGGTCATAAGCTGTTACATTTTGAACTGACTTATCAACCAGCACCTTTGCCATTATTTTTGAAATAGCGTGCGGAGTGTAATATTCCGCATAAACTCCGCCACCATCGCTATTATAATCTTTAATTAAATATTCAAAAATATGAGAAAAGAAATCAAATTTCTCATTAAAAATTTCTTCAAAACTAAATTCCATTAATTGATTTACAAGAGCTCTTGCAAAATCATCTCGTTTGGAGCTATCGGTGATATATTGAGTGAGCTCATCAAAGAGTGTTATTTTTGTTCCACCGTCAGTTTTAACCGCAAAAATATCATTATTGAAAATCGCAATATCTCGCAATGTATCATCAA
The DNA here is from genome assembly GCA_012329085.1 of Methanosarcinales archaeon. The sequence goes on from JAAXQB010000042.1 coordinate 2,454, forward strand.
AAAGTTTTCCGAATTGTTCTTCATTTTGCCTATTATGAAGACTTGATAAAAAATGCTCTGGTTTTAACCTTGCACTATCAGCACTCATTTTTAGCAAAAGCATTTCGTATTCATTGTCTGAATATTCGGAGATTGTCTTTTCCCAATTTTCTGAATTTTTAAGTTTTGGAGCAAGTTGTTTTACCTCATAGCCAAATTTATCATTCATAAATTTATAGAGGAAAACTTGAGTGATGATTTTAAATTCGTTTCCATCACCTCCAAGCCCATAGGCACTACAAATCCCTTTGAGATTATCAATGAGTGTTTTTGTTTGGGTTGTAAAATTTTTATTTAACATAGTGCTAAATCGTTATTAAATTCGTTTAGATATTCTTTTACGACATATCCGTTTATATATTTTGCAGATTGCGGATCAAGATTGATTTTGTTTTTTTCAAACCCAGTAATAACAAGCGGTTGCATAAAATTATTAAAATAATTTTCATTATTGAGCATTCGGCTGTTAGTTAAGACTTTTTCGTCTGCTTCCGTTTTAATTGTAATTAGAACATCATGAATAATGCTTTCACGAGTTGTAATATTTTTCTTTTCTAAAATTCTCTTGTGCAATTTGGCGTATTTTTCATCATTATTGTATTTTGCTTTCAACAAATTATTTCGTCTGTTTAAATCAGTTATAGATTCATAAATTTGATCTAAAGCATGAATGTTTTTTGTCATTTCTTCTTGCGTGATTTCGTCTAAATTCTTTTTCTTAAAAAGTTGTTTTAGTTCCTCGTAGAGTGAAATAAATTCTGGATCTTGCGGGTCAAAGTTTTTTGCCAGCTCCTCTCGTGCTTTTTTGAGTGAATCTTTGAGTTTATCAGCAATAACAAGTTCTTCTTCTGAAACTTTAATAAATTTGAAAATAATATCTTCCAAAGCAACATTTAAGAGATTGGTTGAAGTTGAATCTTTTTCTAAAGATTCTTTCAAATTTAACATATTGAGATGATTTGAAACCTCGTTATAAAGTGAACTTAACTTTTTAAAATCAATTTTATCTAAAAGCTCATAATTTCCTTGCAAACGGATAATATTATAAAGATCTCTTATATTTCCAAGAGCTTTTTTAATCTCTAAAACTTTTTTCTTATCTTCAATGGCGGTGATTTGCTGAGAAAATATTTCTGAATTTTTAAGATCAAAATAAAATAGTTTTTCTTTTATGTCTGCTATTTCTGCTTCAATATTTTCTTTAGACATAAAAAGATTTGAATAAGTATTCATTTCATCGCCAAGTTCATCTTGCAGTTCATCAAAATAAGCTTTGTTCGTTACTTCAAATTCATGTCGAATATCGGCAAAATCTACGACATATCCATATCTAAAGTTTTTATACGGACGATTTACACGAGTAAGTGTTTGTAATAAATTATGATTTTTTATCACTCGCCCAATATAGAGTTTCTTTAATCTTTTGGCATCAAAACCAGTCAAAAGCATATTATAGACAAACAGTAAATCTATTTTTCCTGCTTTAAATTTTTCAACCCAATCTTTGCGTTCTTCTTTATCTCCTATATCATGCAAAATAAGTGCAGATGATAATTTATCTGTATATTTCTTATCAAAAAGCTCTTTCATCATTTTTGCCTGATCTGAACTATCACAAACCACCATTCCACCAATAGTATTATCTCCGTGCATAATTCTACTTTTTTGGAAGTCATCAACAATATATTCTAGCATTGGCTCTACAAATTTTTCGTGAGAATAAATAACTCTTTTTGACACATCTCCTTTTAAAATTTGTATTTGCTTTAAAGCTTCTTGCAGTTTCAATTTATAGTTCGTTTTAATTCCTTCTCGAATTAATTTCAAAGTATATCCGTCCGCAATAGAAGAATTGTAATAATATTTATGAATATAATCTCCAAAAAGATCTCTTGAGCGTCTTTTGTCGCCAATAAGTGGTGTTCCTGTAAGTCCAATAAGAATTGCATCTCTGTCAGAAGTCATAAGATTTGCAAGGAAACTTCCTTTTGGGTCATAACTCCTGTGAACTTCATCTAAAAAATATACTCGTTGAGTATTTGTATCGTAACTTTTTGCCGTTAAAATATCGGCGTCTTCTTTAAATTTCTGAATATTTACAACGGTGATTTCCTGTTTTCCTCTCAAATTATGAATGATTTTTTTGCTTTTAAAATCAGCTAAAAGTTCATTTTTAGAATTAACCGTATGCACCACAAGACCACGAGCTGTAAACTCTCGCTTTGCTTGAATCAATAAATCTAATCTATCAACAATAAAGTAAAATTTTGGAATTACTTCCTTTTTTTGAAAATAATCTGTTAGATAATTGACATTATAAAAAGCCAGAGCCGTTTTTCCACTTCCTTGAGTGTGCCAAATAATTCCCTTTTTAATATCTTTATTAATAGTCTGCTCAATTGCTTTTGTTGCAAAAAACTGCTGATAACGCATTATATGTTTTTCTGGTCCATTGGATTCTTTTACATAAGCAATGCTATATTGCAAAAGTGTTTTTAATCTACTTTGGCTAAATAATGAAGTTAATATTCTATTTGTTGGAGTATCTACATCTTTATTTATAATAAATTCAGAAGAAAATTTTATGGATGATAAATTATTATCTTTTAAAACAAGATTTTCTGTTTCTTCATTTTCTGGGTTTAAAATGTTGAATAAATCTAATTTTTCAACTTTTGCATCTTCCTTAAAAGCATTGAAGTTTGCTTTTTTGTAAGAAGAACTAGAATAAAAAGCACCTTGAATCTGATCTATCGATTCGCTGTCGTATTCCATATTATTGGAAAATACGAGAATTTGAGAAATGTTTATGAATTTTCTAAACTTTTTATTTTGAAAACGAACATTGATTCGATTTCTTTCCGCTAAAGTTCCTTCTTTGTTGTTTGGCTTCTTTACTTCAATAAAAGCAAGAGGCATTCCGTTTATCAAAAGTGTTATATCTGGTCGAAACTCATCATCTCCATTTTTACAGGTGAGTTCAGTTACAACATTAAAAGTATTGTTTTCAAAGTTTTGAAAATCAATCAATTTCACTTCTGATGAGGAAATAAGCATTTGATAAAATTTTTCTCCTAAATCTTCATCATCAAGAGCAAGATTGATTTCTTCTAATTTTCTGTTAATTTGATCATCTTTAATGCCATCATTAATTTTTCTAATACTTTCATAAAAAATATCAGTAAAAATATTTGTATTTTCATCCCATTTTGATTTTTGTAGTGATATGTAATTATACCCAAGCCTACAAAGATGTAGGATTGCTGGTATTTTTACTCTTGTATCTTCGTTGAATGCCATAATTATTTCTGTATTAAATCACCAACACCAATCTCAAGAGCTTTCGCAATCTTTTTGAGTGTGTCGATAGTTGGATTTTGGTTCGTGCCGTCTGCTACCTTTACAATTGTGCTTAAAGACAAATCAGCAAGACGGGCAACTCTCTCAAGAGAATAACCTTTTTCGGCACGAATCTTTTTTAAATTTTTAGAAATGCTCATATTTAGTC
>JAAXQB010000220.1 GCA_012329085.1 Methanosarcinales archaeon
GAAGAGACGAATCATATGAATTTAGATTGAAATCTATTATGGAAAAGGAACTTCCAATAGAAAAAGAAATGGGGAAATGGTATCCTATGTGGGGCATTCCAATTTAGATATATCTTATAATTATTTTATGATGGTGTAAAATATATGTTAAACATAACTTCAAACATTGGTGGAATGATTATACATCCGAAAAAGACTTTAAAAAGAGTTTCAAATTAAAAAAATATCAAATAAATATAGATGGTAAATAGCACATTCTAATTTATTTAATTTTTCTAACTTTTCATTTTTATACCTAACTTTAAAGTTATATGCAATCAAAAAATCAAATTTTTTATATTATAAATGCAGTTAAATTATAATAAAGAATCAATGAATAAAAACTTATGAAATATGTTTCAAAAATAGACTTAGAAATTGCAGAAGTAATAAATCTTGAGAAAAAAAAATTAAAATTTTCAATTAAAAATTGATTATTGGAAATTTTAAATCTGAAAAAAATTTAACTATACTAAAATTATATATGATGGTATTAAACAATAATGGCAAGGCGAAACTACAATAGAAGAAGACGATATTCACATTACCGTGAACCAAATTTTATTGCTATGTTAATCCTGTTAGCTATTTTTGCCATTATATGGATTTATGCAGTAATAATATTGCCTTTTATTGAATGGGTAAGACAAAATATATTATTGTTATTCATTTATTTTATTCTTATATTTATTATTTGTATGGGTGGATATACCTTATATAGAAATTACAAAAAGAAAAAAGAAATAGAAAAACAAATAGAAAGGCAAGCTTTTAAAGAAAAACAAATTGCAAAAGGTTTAGTTAAATTTGTTGATAGATTTAGAATTGAAAAATGGGGCAAACCTGATGAAGTAGAGGTATGGGAAAAAGAAGATGCACAAGCAAAAGAAAAGGATAAACTAATTAATCAAATTGTTGAAACAATGCAAAATTTCAATCCAACGATGCCATATAAAAATGAATTTCTTTATCAGATTGAATTAATTGGTTATTTAAAGTCAAAATTTCCTACTGCTGAAATCGAGCAACAAAGAGGATCGTCAAGACCAGATATTGTTATTAAAAATATAGCAATTGAAATTAAAGGTCCAACAAGAGATCAAGATTTACAAACTGTTGCTGATAAATGTATGAGGTATCATCAACATTTTGAAGAAATAATTGTTGTATTATTTGAAACAAATGTTTATGAACGAAGATATAAGGAATGGGAAAAAGGAATGCACAATACCTTTCCACATGTAAGAATAATTAAAAAATGATTTATATTTTAACATAACATTTAATAGATGAACAATCAAAATTTTTATAACTATGAATGCAGTTAATTAATATACATTCAAAATAAAACACATTTATATAGATTGTATGCATAAAATTTTTCTTCAATCTCATTTATATAAATTATAAATATCGTAAAATTAGAAATTTTTCTCGGCATATAATAAACGCTCGTTCTCTTTAAGAGCACATTAACGATCGTTCGTTCCGAACGAGCTCTCGAAGAGAATGTGCGTTGACGAGCAAACGCTCAGAGCGTTCCGAACGAGCTTTACAAATTATATACAGTATAAAAGGAATAAAAAGTAAGATGTATAAAGTATATTATATTGAAAATTGTATTTTTTTGTATTTCTCAATAAAAGCGAGGGGATTAAAATAGAATGAATGAAAATAATTGTATAGATAACAATCTTTTTACTAGATATGAGGGAAATCCTATTATTACTCCTAATCATTGGCCTTATATGGTCAATTCTACTTTTAACCCAGGAGCTATAAGATATAATAACAAAATTTTGTTGTTGATACGAGTGGAAGACATGCGCGGGTTTTCTCATTTAACTTTAGCGAGAAGTAAAGATGGAAAAACTGGTTGGGACATTGACAAAACTCCAACTATAAAGCCGAATATTTTACGAAATGAGGAACGATGGGGAGTTGAGGATCCACGCATTGTCTGGTTAGAGGAACGGCAGCAGTATGCTATCTCGTATGTTTCTTTTTCCAAAGATGGTCCAGTAGTTTCACTAGCTTTAACTAAGGATTTTAAAACTTTTGATCATTTAGGTGCTATGTTACCGCCAGAGGACAAAGATGCTTCTCTATTTCCGCGATTGATTAATGGAAAATATGTTATGATTCACCGCCCCATAATTCGGGGTGAAGCACATATTTGGATTGCTTTTTCGCCAGATTTAACACATTGGGGTGAACACAAAATATTAATTCCAGTGCGTCCAGGTTGGTGGGATAGCCATAGGGTGGGCTTGGGAACTCCTCCGATTGAGACTGATGAAGGTTGGTTACTTATATATCATGGAACGCGTATAACAGCGTCTGGCAGTCTTTATCGAGTAGGTCTTGCGCTTTTAGATTTGGATGAGCCTTGGAAAATCATCAGAAGATGTGATAATTGGGTTTTTGGACCTTGTGAAGATTATGAAAGAATTGGAGATGTCCCTGGTGTCACTTTCCCTGTAGGTGTTATTATTAACGAAAAAACAAATGAATTGATGATGTATTATGGTGCTGCTGACACTTCTGTTTGCTTGGCAATTGCCAATCTTGACGATGTTTTGAATTATGTTTTAAAATCATCTAAACCAACAGAGTGTGAGTTTTAAATGAAAATAGCTATGCTTTCCCCCATTTCTTGGCGGACACCGCCGCAGCAGTATGGACCATGGGAATGGGTGGTCAGTCTGCTTACAGAAAGGCTGGTGGAACAAGGCATCGAAATATCGTTATTTGCTACTGGTGATTCACAAACCTCTGCTAATTTGCGTTGGGTTGTGCCGCAACCGTATTCTGAGAATTTGGAAATTGATCCAAAGGTAGCCGAGTGTTTGCATATTTCTCTTCTTTTTGAGCAAGCCGATGACTTTGACATCATTCATAACCAATTTGATTTTTTGCCTTTAACTTATAGCAAATTAGTGAAAACACCGGTGCTAACAACCATTCATGGCTTTTCTTCACCAAAAATAGTACCTGTCTATCAAAAATATAATCATCATTGTTTTTATGTGGCTATCAGCAAAGCGAATCGTCATCCTGACCTTAACTATATAGATACCATCCCACATGGCATACCAATAGAAGATTATCCCTTTCAAAAAAAAGAAGGTGATTATCTTCTTTTTCTTGGAAGGATACATCATGACAAAGGAACTTATGAAGCTATTTGCTTGGCTAAGCAGGTAAAAATACCTTTAATTATTGTTGGTATTATTCAAGACAAGGATTACTTTGATAAATTTATTGCTAAACATATTGATAACAAATCTATTATCTATATGGGATCGGTAGGGCAGTCGCAAAAAATAGAAATATTAGCAGGTGCCCGTGCCCTTTTGCATCTAATCAACTTCGAAGAGCCTTTTGGACTTAGTGTAGTGGAAGCAATGGCTTGTGGTACACCTGTTATAGCATTAAATAAAGGTTCTATGTCTGAGATCATCATTGATGGGAAAACGGGTTTCTTGCTTAATAATTTAGATGAGGCTGCATCAAAAATTTCCAATCTTTCTACTATATCTCGTGCTAAATGCCGTGAACATGTAGAAAAAAACTTTTCAGTAGAAATAATGGTGCAGCGTTATATAGAAGTTTATCAGAAAATAATTGCAATTAGAAAATGATGATTCAAAAATCAAAGATTTTTTCTAATTTATTCTGAAAGAATGAGTGTTTACGCACATTCATTCTGAATGTGCTACAAGAAATTAGAATTATGTATAATAAAAAGAATAAAAATATTGGATATTGGATATTGGAAATGTTATGGTGAATACTATTAACCTTAAAAACCCTTTGCGAGTAACTTTTATTGCCAGTTACCCACCACGTAAATGTGGTATTGCTACTTTTACTGCCGATCTTTTTAGTAGTATACAAGGTTTTTATGATGATATAACTACTTTTGGTAAACAAGAAAAACTACAGATTATTGCTATGAACAATACTACAGTTTCACCAGGGTATAATTATGATAAGGAAGTTAGTTTTGAAATCAGAGAACAGCATCAGGAAGACTACTATCAGGCTGCTGATTTTATTAATCTTTCTTTTACTGATGTAGTTTCTTTGCAGCATGAATTTGGCATTTTTGGTGGCAAAGATGGTAATTATATTATTCATTTACTGCAAAATTTAAAGAAACCATTAGTAACAACTTTGCATACAGTTTTGGAAAAACCTACACAAGGTCAGTTAAAAACCTTAAAAGAAATCTGCCGTCTTTCTTCTACTGTTATTGTGCAAACAGAAAAAGCTGTGAATATGATGAAAGATATTTATGATGTACCTGCAGAAAAGATTGTTATGATACACCATGGCACACCAGATGTGCCTTTTTTAGATTCTTTTTATTATAAAGAACAGTTTCAAGCAGAAGGAAAAAAAGTCATTCTTACTTTTGGTCTTCTTAGTGCAAGTAAAGGCATTGAGTATGTTATTAAAGCTCTTCCTGAAGTTATTGCAGAATTTCCAAATCTTCTTTTCATCATTTTAGGAGTCACACATCCAGCAGTTAAAGAACATAGTGGAGAAGAATATCGTCATTTTTTAAAGAAAATGATTAGTGATAATAACATAGAAGAAAAAAATGTTGTTTTTTATAATCAATATGTTACCTTAGAACGATTACTCCAATTTATGGAGGTTACTGATATTTATATAAGTCCTTATATTAATAAAGAGCAAATTGTTTCTGGTACTCTTGCCTATGCTTTGGCTTGTGGCAAAGCCATCATTTCAACTCCTTATTGGCATGCAGAAGCGCTGTTAAGTGATGGGAGGGGGATTTTGGCATCTTTTCGCGACAGTCAATCTATTACCAAAGCTTTAAAAACATTATTGAGGAATGATACACTGCGTAATCAGATGCGTAAAAAAGCTTATCAATTTGGTCGGCGTATGATTTGGCAGAAGACCACCCAAGCTTATTTACATACATTTAGACAGGCACTTTTCAATTATACTGATATTTTTGTTCATCCTTCTCGCGAAAAAGATTTCTCTAAATGGTCAACTGTTCCTAAAATAAATCTTTCTCAAATGCGTACATTAACTGATGATACCGGATTTTATCAGCATGCTATTTTTACTATGCCTAATCGTCAACACGGTTATTGCACTGATGATAATGCTAGAGCATTGTTAGTATCTGTCATGAATTGGCGTATTTATAAAGATGAAAACATTCTACCCCTCTTGTATATTTATTTAAGTTTTTTAAATCATGCTTTAAACACAGAAAAAGGTCGTATGCGAAACTTTATGTCTTTTGATCGAGAGTGGTTAGAGGAAATTGGTTCTGAGGATAGCCATGGGCGGGCAATCTGGGCATTGGGGTATACTGTAGCTTATCCACCTACCAAAGATGTATTGAATATAAGTATTCGCCTTTTTAAGCAATCTATAGATATAACAACATCTTTCAAGGCTCCTCGTGCTTGGGCAGATTCTTTACTCGGCTCTTTATATTAGTTGGGGCATTTTGGAGGTGACACAAAAGTAAGATATGCGATGATGGAATTAAGTCGTAAACTTTTGAATTTGTTAAATAAAAATGCCATTTCTGATTGGTTTTGGTTTGAAAATAAACTTACTTATGATAATGCTCGTTTACCACATGTTGTTCTTGTTGCTGGACATTATTTGCAAGATAAAGAAATGCTTAAATCTGGTTTGAAGTCTTTGAAATGGCTCATTGATGTGCAAACGGATTCTGTTAAAGGGCATTTAGTTCTTATTGGTAACAAAGGTTGGTATCAGCGCGGTGGTAAAAAAGCCAGATTCGATCAACAGCCTTTGGATGCAGCTGCTCTTGTTGATGCTTGTAGGCATGCGTATTTAATTACAAAAGAGCCTTATTGGCGTAAAAAAATAGCTTGGGCTTTTAGCTGGTTTCTTGATCAAAATGACATTAATCAACCTATCTATAATTTTGCTACCGGTGGTTGTCATGACGGTCTTGAACCAGGAGGTATCAACCAGAACCAAGGAGGGGAATCAACTATTGTTTTCTTGTTAGCTTTACATAATATGTATTTAACACCATCTTTTGAAAATGAAAAATTGTTAATTGAAAAATAACGAAAAATTAAAATTTTCTCTAACTCATTCTTATAAAGAACGAGTGTTAATTATAATTTTATAGATTATATACTAACGAGCGTATCGTTCAATCACGAGCTATTTTAAAGGATAAAACCTTACAATGAAAACTATTATATTGGCAGGAGGGAGTGGTACCAGACTGTGACCACTCAGTAGAACTTATTATCCGAAACAATTTTTAAAATTAAAAAATATGGATAAATCTATCTTTCAAATGTCTTTTGAAAGATGTTTAAAACTAACTGATTTAACTGAAATATACATAGTAACAAATGATATTTATAAATTTTTAATCTTAAATCAAATTAAA
>JAAXQB010000082.1 GCA_012329085.1 Methanosarcinales archaeon
ATATGCCAAATCATTTCTATAATTTAAAACAATTTTATTAATATTTTAAATACTTATTTTTCATATTTCATAATTGCATCTTGTTTTTTATAGCTCGTTCGGAAAGCACATTCGGAAAGCTCATTCGGAACGAATGAGCGTATGAGAAAATCTTTGATTTTCGAACGAATGTGCGTATGAGAAAACCGAAGGTTTTCGAACGAACGAGCGTTTGCACATTCAAAATGAATGTGCGTTAATAATTATAAAATGAAACATATGTATAAAAATTAAAAAAAATAGCAAAGGTTTAATATATACGCTTAAAAGAGTGAAAAGTGTAGTATTGAGGATAAAATAATGTTGAAATGAAGAAGGAATATATATAATATAACAAAGTCAAGCTAATTAAAAAGCAATATTTGGTTGATTATGTGAGCCCATTTGGCGTAAAAAGTATAAAATCACTATATTTTGGAATTGTGCCTAAAAAACAAAAAAAATTTATATAAAATTATCCAATCATATGCAATCTCATTTTCAAATTTTAAATAAAAAATTAGTTTATTAAATAAAAATAAATGAATGTAATTTAAAAGATTTATATAGTATCAATGCTTATATATTTATGCAGGATTTAATTATGGATATTAAAATTGTAATCGTAAGTGTATTATTAATTATCATAATTGCTATATCTTCGGCTTTTTTTATACCAACAATTGAGCCAATAGAATATATTCATATTGATAGTGTTGATACTAAAATTGACAATATTAATGAAAGTCATGTAGATCTCATTTTTTTCACAGAATTTATTAGATCAGATATTGTTCAAAATACAAATCTAAGTATTCGCGTCTTTGATTTGAAAAGAGATCTTCTTATGAATTATAAATATTTAGAGATACCAAAAGAAAATGGATATAAAATGAAGATTAATTTTTCTTTTGAAAAAATAATGGATTATCGAGTTCTTTTTGAAATTGAGAGAGAAGGAGATACCTTGAGTACACGGTCTTTCAATCTTAAACATCTTGATACGCTTATACCTGATGAAAGAAGACTTGATATATCATTTAGAGGCGTTGATTTTAAAATTATGGATGTGGAAGAAAATGATATTGAGATTATGTCTCGTTTTTTCATAGAATCTAAAAACGATTATGAAGTAGATTTTAGACTTAATGTAATTCACTTTGAATCAAATATTATGGCATATGAAAAATGGAAAGAAACCATTATTTTAAAAAATGCTACAAATATGATAGAATATGAATTCACAGTTCCCAATAATTACAATTATCTTGTAAAACTTGAAGCTTGGAGAGATGGAGCATTAATTCATATATTTAAAAGCCATCTTAATCTTGATCCCGTAAGAAAAATTCCAGAAGGTATTGTTGAGAAAGAGATAGTATTTGAGGTGGAAGAGTTTATAGGTGTAGAAGAAGAATGGGCAATTAGACCAGTGACAGCACCAGATATGCATCATGTAGAATATGTAGAAACGCCTGGATTTAGCTTAATTATGGGACTTATATCAATTGGAGGTGTTTTATATTGGTTAAAGAAAAAGAAGAATTAATAAATTATATACTTATTGGTGTAACAATTATCATGCTTGTGATTTCAGTGTTTGGGCTGTATATTGCACTTAGTGGGGTAGTGGGGATTTGGATTCCGCCAAAATATTCGCCAGTATATCATGCATTAATGAATCTTGCAGTTTTGATAATTGCAATATATATGTTGAATGTGTTAATTAAAAAAAATAAATAATTATATTGGTTTGAATGCATTAGTGTGTTTGGATTTATTATTTAATCTAATTTATTTATGCTAATGTTATATTTAGCCATATATGTTTATTTATATATAATATATTTTATAAAACTATGTACTGAGGGAAGTTTTTAAGAGCTTACTTAAGAAAATTATGAGCATCATTTCGTATAATTTATTCTTTGATAGCTCGTTCGTTCCGAACGAGCGTTTGCTCATTCAGAATGAATGAGCGTTTGAAAAAATCTTTGATTTTTGATGAAGTTTATGGTAGTATAAAAATCAAAAAAAATTATTTTTATTTTAAATATCTATTTTTATATATAAAATATAATACCATTTTTATTACAACATTGATTTATTTTTTGTTTAATCATATTATTTTTTTATCATTTGTGTATAATTTACATCTATAATTTTCTACTATCAAATCTGCATAATCTAAATACACTATTCATTTTTTTCTTTTTTTACTATATACAATTTATAAAGTTCATTCTTGTCAGAAAATGAACAGTTATTATGTAATAAGAGAAATTTTCAATAGCTCATTCAGAATGAATGAGTGTTATTTCGTAATTTTTTTATTTCATTTTTCTATATTTTTTATCAAATAATTGATATGTGCCTCAGTTCATTAAATAGATCCATGCAATAAACTTTAACATTTTAATAAAATTTTAAATTATACATTCAATTTTTACAAAATTTATGATTAAAATAATAATTTTTTCTAATAATTTTGTATAATTTCTTTTATTTTTACATATATCTTATACAATTATGCATTACTTCATACATTTTATGAACAATTCTTAAATATCTTTTTATACCAACTACCCATTTATTATAATATATCACGCAAATAATCAAGATTTCGTGATGCTTTAACTTTATATAAGTTAGATACTAACGCTCATTCATTCCAAACAAGTAAACGCTCATTCATTCTGAATGAGCAAACGCTCATTTGTTCCAAATGAGCAAACGCTCGTTTGTTCCAAATGAGCTATCAAAAAAATATTAAAATTAAAAGGAGTTGAATTAAAAAATGAAAAATACAATGCAAAATTGCTTACAAAATAATCACAAGGTGGAGTTTTAAATGAGTTACACACAAGAAATTTCACCAGATGCAAAAAAAATTGCTATATATGGAAAAGGTGGAATTGGAAAATCCACAACAACACAAAATCTATCCGCAGCACTTGCATATTTCAATGATGCAAAAGTTATGATTCATGGTTGCGATCCAAAAGCAGATTCTACACGAATGATTCTACACGGACTTCACCAAAGTACAATAATGGATACTATGCGAGATGAAGGGGAAGATTTTGAACTTGAAGATGTTAGAATGATCGGATTTAAAGATATTCATTGCGTAGAATCAGGCGGACCAGAACCGGGAGTTGGATGTGCAGGAAGGGGTGTAATTTCAGCAGTTCAATCTATGATAGACCTTGAAGGATACCCAGATGATCTTGATTATCTCTTCTTTGATGTTCTTGGAGATGTTGTATGCGGAGGGTTTGCAATGCCACTTAGAGATGGACTTGCACAAGAAATCTACATTGTCACTTCTGGGGAAATGATGGCAATATATGCTGCAAACAATATTGCAAAAGGTATTGTAAAATTTGCAGAACAATCAGGTGTAAGACTTGGAGGAATTATTTGTAATTCTAGGAAAGTTGAGGGTGAACTTGAACTTATGAACGAATTTTGTGAAGCAATTAATTCGCAATTAATCTATTTTGTACCGCGAGATAACATTGTACAAAAAGCAGAATTCAATAAAAAGTCAGTTGTAGAATTTGACTCGGATTGCAATCAAGCACAAGAATATAGAAATCTTGGTAATGCAATAGCTTCAAACACAGATTTAAGAATTCCAAAACCAATGGCAATGGATGAACTTGAAACTCTTGTTGGAAAATATGGAATTATGGATTAGATATAAAAATGAAACTTATAAAAGCAATTATACGACCTGAAATGGTAGATTCAGTAGTTGATGCATTAGAAGCTGCAGGACATCCTGCATTCACAAAATTGGAAATTGTAGGAAGGGGTAAACAAGGTGGACTTAAAGTAGGAGAAATAGTTTATAATGAACTTTCAAAAACAATGATACTTCTTGCAATTGAAGAGGATGAATTGGATGAAATGATTGAAATAATTAAATCAAAAGCACATACCGGACAATTTGGAGATGGAAAAATCTTTGTTCAACCAATAGAAGAATCCTACACAATACGAACAGGCGAGAAACATGTTTAAAAAATGCATGGGTGTTAATAAATGAAAGAAATTATTGCCATCCTGCGACCTAATATGGTGGCAAAAACTGTAAAAGCACTTGAAGCAGTTGGATTTCCAGCTTTATCTGTGACTAAATGTACAGGAAGGGGTAAGCAAAAAGGATATGTTTCAGCAAATATGCCAGATTCTTTTGATTTGGAAAAAGTTATAAAAGAAGGTGAAGCAGAAGGTAGAATGATAAAAAACATTCCAAAACGATTATTATCAATTGTTGCAGATGATTTGGATTACACTCTTATTGTTAATATTATAATGAAAGTAAATAGGTCAGGTCGATTTGGAGATGGGCGAATATTTATCATACCTACTGAAAATGCAATACAAATAAGAACTGGGGATGTAGGAACCAGTGCAATAGGAAATTAGGAGGTAAAATTTAAATATGCCATATATATTACTTGATTGTGATGAAACAATACCAGAAAGAATGAAACATGCATATGTATCTCATGAAGATGAGGAGATAATTCCTGCATGTAATATAAACACACTCCCTGGGGATATGAATGAGAGGGGATGTGCATTTGCAGGTGCAAGAGGTGTAGTTGGGGGCAATGTAAAAGATATATTCCATATTGTGCACGGACCAGTTGGATGTGCATACTATACATGGGGTACAAGAAGAGCAATGACCGACAATCCAGAACATGCGCGATATTGTTTTTGCACAGATATGCAAGAATCAGATATTGTGTATGGCGGTGAAAAAAAACTTGAACAATCATGTATTGAAGCATTTGAAGAATTTCCGCATAGGAATGGTGCATTTATATATACTACATGCCCAACCGCACTTATAGGAGATGATGTGCATGCAGTTGCAAAAAATGTTGAAAAAGCAGTAAATAAGCAGATATATGCTGTAAATTGTCCGGGATTTGCAGGCGTTTCTCAATCAAAAGGACATCACGAGTTTAATGTCACATTTTACAGATGGCTCATGGCACAACGGGACAAATATCCTGAAAAACACATGTCTGATAGGGATAAAACTCCGTATGATATAGCACTTATTGGCGATTATAATATGGATTGGGATGTAGCCATGATAAATGATATGCTTGAAAAAGTTGGAGTGACTAATGTTGTGACATTTACAGGAAATGCAAGTTTAAATGACCTTCATAAATTGATGGATGTAAAACTTAATGTGGTTCATTGTCAGAGGTCTGCTGAATATATTGCAGAAATGTTAAAAGATGGTTTCAATATTCCATTTAATAGGGTTTCATTCTTTGGAATATCTGATAATAATGAAGCACTTCGAAAAGTTGCAAAAGACCTTGATTTTCCGCCAGAAATGATGGAAAATATGGAGCGAGTAATTAAAGAAGAAGTAGATGCGATAACACCTGAACTTGAATATTATAAAAAACACCTTAATGGTAAAAAATGTATGGTTTATGTGGGAGGTCCTAGAACTTGGCATTGGATTCGTGCCATGAAAGATCTTGGTATTGATTATGTTGCAGCAGCATGCACTTTCTCACACGATGATGACTATGAAAAAATGAATGAAAACTTTATAAAAGCAGGTGTGGAAAATGTAATGATTCTTGATTCTCCAAATGAACCAGAATTAGAAGAAATTGCACACGAAGTTAAACCTGACTTTATGTTAATTGGATTAAAAGAGAGATACCTATTTAGAAAATATGGTATTCCAACAGTGCATTCTCACTCATATGAAGAAGGACCTTATGCAGGATATAAAGGATTTTTAAATTTTGCACGAGATATTTATAAAGCAATATGCCACCCTGTGTGGAATAATATAAGAGAAGGCGAGGAAAAATTTAAACCATTCGTGAGGTAAAAATGGGCGAGATATTATATAAAAAAAAAGAAAGAAGTATAACAATAAATCCAAATAAAGTATGCCAACCACTTGGAGCCATATGGGTAACACTTGGCGTAGAGCGAGCAATTCCATTTGTCCAAGGTGGGCAAGGATGTACAACATATGTAAGATATACATTTAATCGGCATTTCCGAGAACCTGTATCCATCGCAACGGCATCATTCCACGAACATACAGCTGTATATGGAGGGGGTAAAAATATTATTGAGGGGCTTACTAACTTACTTAATAGATATAATCCAAAACTTATTGCAGTGACAACTACCTGCTCTTCTGAAACAATAGGAGATGATATTGTTTCATTCATAAAAGCGGCAAGAGAAAATATTAAAGAAAAAGTAAGTGAGGAAAAATCAAAAATTCCAATCATACCAATCAATTGTCCTTCATATCAAGGTAGCCATGTTACAGGATATGATAATGCTTCAAAAGCATATTTTACGATGCTTGCAGAAAAAGATCCAGAAGTCGAACCACATTCTATAAACATTATTCCCGGATTTGGAACAAACCCAGGAGATATCCTTGAAATAAAACGTGTGTTAAAAATGTTTGGCATGGAAGATGGAGTTGATTATAGCATATTATTCGATATAAGTGAAACTCTTTATCAACCATTTAGAGAAACTCTAAAAGAAGTTCCAAATTATCCAAAAGGCGGAACTCCTATAAAAGCATTCACAGATGCAGGAAATGCAAAAGCAACATTTGTAATATGCGAACATGCAGGCGGAAGTGGTGCAAAATATCTTAAAAAAGCATTTAAAGTTGAACATATTTCAGGAATGCCACTTGGATTAAAAGCTACTGATGATTTTGTGTTAAATATTGCAGAAATTACCGGCAGAGAAATTCCAAATGAACTTTTAAATGAAAGAGGAAAACTTATAGATGCTATTGCTGATACTTTGCACTATACAATGGATCGAACTTGTGGAATATTTGGAGATCCCGACATTGTCATTGCAGTAGCACGATTTTGTTGTGAAGTTGGAATGAAACCTGTTGTAGTAAATACTCAAACTCCATCAAGAACATATAAGAAACAGATGGCAGCTATTGCAAAAGAATATGATGTTGATATTGAAGTGCAACAGTCAGATCTTTGGGACTTTGAAAAATCGGTTAAAGAGAAAGGCGTTGATATTTTAATTGGGCACCCAAGAGGAGTTCCAATTGCAAAGGATATGGCGATAGGACTTGTTAGAATTGGATTCCCAATTTCTGATAGAGTAGGACATTTTAGATGGCCAATTATGTGTTACATGGGAACTATGAGATTCTTTGATGATATAGTAAATGTTATACTTGATACACATGTTCCTGAATATAGAAAAATGCAAGGGTGATTATATTATGGAAGATTTAAATATAAAAAAACAAGGATATTATGATAAAGTTGGAAAAAAAGTATCAGAAGATGCAGATGATATTGGATATTTAACATTTCAACTTTTAAAGAATGATGCAGTTGAAGAAGGGGATTTATTGGTACAAGTCACAAAGCTTGAAAAAATTCCCATTCTTGTTGCAAAATACGGAATAAGTAAAAAATATCATAGAAAAGGATTTAGAAATCCAAAACAAGTAGATTCTCTTTCTGATATTAAGAAATTTAAAATTTCGGAGGATATTATCGAGAATATAAAAATTGAATGTAATTCAAAAGGGTTTGATTGGATTTAAATTGTTTTAAATTGAGAGCGTTATCATTTATGCTCTTAACTTTTTACATTTTTTTTGAAGATGATTGAAATTTCATAAGTATGTTATATTTTGATATAAGGAGGAAATTGTATGTGTCGTAGCTCATTAAAATAATATTTATATAAATTCATAATTTCTCGTAAATTTAACTTGTTATGACCATTAATAGTGAAAAATCATAAGTTAAACACATGCAATTTTTTCAATCTGCAGACAAATATTTCCAATTACTTTTAGTTATGCATTTATATGGCTACACCAATTTTTAATTTCTTGTTCATCTTTTTCATCCAACAAATTATACAAATTTTTAAAGTCCAATAAATATTTAAATTTTTTAAATCCTGCGAAAGCTTGCGGATAAATATTTCCAATCACTTTTGAAAAAATTTATGTAAATCCATGTTATAAAAATATACAATAAAAATGTTAATCAATAAAAATTTAATTGAACTTCCACTCACACAAAATACATGCGATGGATCTCAAAAATGTAAAGAAATCACAATTCCAGGTGAAAATACTCAAAGGGCTTGTGCATTTCATGGAAGTAGAATTTCAATATGCAGTCAAATAGATGGCGTAATACATTTGGTACATTCACCTGTTGGATGTGCATTATATTCATGGGTGTATAGGTCAAATAAAAATGAAAATTGCATTACAACAAATATACAAGAAAACGATGTTATATTTGGGAGTGAAGAAAAACTTTTTAATGCAATAATAGAAGCACATAATGAATTTCCAGATATGGATGCAATATTTGTTTATGAAACATGTGTTCCGGGTCTTATTGGCGAAGATATGCGTGCAATTACAGATAAAGCATCTAAGATAATAAAAAAGCCAGTACTTCTTTTTAATTCAGCAGGATTTAAAGGAATTAGTCAAAATGAAGGACATAAAGTAGCAAGTGATGAATTGTTTTCATTGATTGGGACTGGGACTAATAGCAACTATAAAAAAGAAAAACACAATCTAAATCTTATTGGGGAATATAATCCAAAAGATTTTGAATCTGCAAAAGAAATGCTTAATTTAATTGGAGTTAATGTAGTAGCATCATTTACGGCAAATTCTACGATTGATGCGATAAAATCTTTACATGAAACTGATTTAAATATAGTAGAATGTTCTAAAAGCACAATGAATCTTGCAAAACATATGGAATATGAGTTTAAAGTGCCTTTCATGGAGGCAAAATTTTTTGGGATAGATAATTGTTCAAGTTCTATTGTTAAGATTGGTAATTTTTTTGGGATAGAAGAAGAAAAGCAAGAGTTTGTAATTGAACAATGTATGAATGAAATCGCACCTGAACTTGAAATATATAAAAAAAGACTTGCTAATAAAACGGCATTTATTTCATATGGGGCACAACGAATTAAATATCTTATAGGACCTCTTACAGATCTTGGTATTAGAGTGATTGGTGTTTCTTCTTATTTTGGAGGTAAAAAAGATCACAAAGGAATAAAAAAACAACTTGAAAGAAATCGCAGATTAACGGGGAGTAATATTGATTATAGCGTTGTTATTTCTGACAATCCAGATACACAAGAGCTTAAAGATAAGATTATTGAACATAAACCAGATTTATTCATATCTGATAATCGACTTAGATTTTTTGCATATAGGCTTAAAATTCCATTTGTTTATGGGAAGGGTACTGAAAAATCATACGCAGGTTTTAAGGGATTTTTAAATTTTGCAAGGGAGTTAGATAGTGTAATTAATTCGAAGATTTGGAGATTTTGAGAAGGGAATTTTTGCGTAACATTAGTTGTTAATTAAAAAGTGTCAAAAATTATTTAATTGTATCAATTTAAAGTTATTGACTGTTTATAAAAAATAGCAATTTCTATTTTAATTTTATTCCGAAGTTGCTTGTTAAATACGATTTATATCGATATTACTTTTAATATTTATAAAATTTTATAAAATCAATTATTCGATTGCATGCAATTGTGTTTAAAAATGAAATAGATTGAAGATTTGTTATATTATGTTCTGGTATATTATATCCTGGTATAAAATCAAATATTGTATTAATAAATATTAACAATATTATTATTATAAAAAGAATTATAGCAAATATAACTATAATAACATTTAAAGATATTTGTATATGGTCAGATATTGTGCGTGTTCGTACATCATTGATAAATTCATTTATATTTTCCTTACTTATTTGTCCATATTTTATTGAATAATACAGTGTTATAAATGATATACCAAGTAGTGCAACACCATCTCCAACATTAAAATCAAATAAGGAATGCAAACATATAATCACCACCATCCAACTTACTATAAAAATTAAAAATTTTAGACAATATTTATTATTTTCATTTAATTCTTTAATTTTTTTTATTATTTTATTATGTTTTTGATTATTGTGGGGTGCCCTATATTCAATTTTTAACGCCAATATTCTTGTTAATTTCCATATGCCAAACACAGAACTAACTATATAAATCATCCATATCATGTCAAAGAATGGTATATTTCTTATTAGACAACGCAGTTCACTTGGTAAAATAAAAAATAGAAAAAAAGGGGCAACAATACCAATTATTAGTCCAATATAATGTATCAATTTAGCTATAATCTGAGCATTTTTTTCAAGTATATTAATCATGATGTAATCATTTTCTTATTTTTTTATTGTATATGATTTTACAAATTATCTACAAAAGATAAAATGAAATTAAAAATTTGTAATATTATATAAGTCTGAGACATTATATACTGGCACTGCCTTCTGATCAACTGCCATACTTATATATATTAACAGTATCATTATAATTATAATTGCAATAAAAATCATAATAAAAATCATTTTAAATATACTTGCAAAAATAATAGTTGAAAACATTCGTGTATATCGTATATAGTCAGATATTTTACATGTTCGTAGATGGTTGATAGTGTTGTTTTTTATTTTATATAAGTGTTGTTTTTGTGTTTGTTTTATTATCCAATATAGCCATATAGATGCTATACCAAATAGTGCAATATTATCTCCAACATTAAAATCAAATAATAAATATAAACATATAATCAATCCTATCCAAATTGTTTGTAAAATTACAACGATTAACATATACATATGTTTATTTATTTCATTTATTTCTTTAAATTCTTTTATTATTTCATCATGCTTTTGATTATTATGGGGTGATTTATATTTTTCAATTTTTAATGCCAATCTGATTATTAAGTCTCATATTCCAATTGTAGCACTACATGAATAAAGTATCAGGATTATACCGGGCATATCAAATATTAAAAGTCTTAATTCTATTGATAAAAGTATAAAAAATAAAAAAATATATATAATACCACTACTTATAATTCCAATATAAGTTATTTTTTTAAATGTATTCAAATTATTTCCCATATTTTTCATCAGATTTCTTTTCTAATAAATATATACATATATTCTACACCCATTCTATATAAAAAATCTATTTTCATTCATTATCATCATCTATCAATAAAATTTAGCCATATATTTTTTTCATTGTATTTAAATATTGTGTTCAATTGCAATAATAAAATCTTACAATCAATTTTAAACTATTTTTCAATTATACATAAAATCATAAAATTGATTTGCAATTTAAATGGAATATCATCAAATATCTATCAATGTATAACGATTTTTGTTATATCGCACGAATTAAATAAATCTTATTTCAAATTTATTTTTAAATAAT
>JAAXQB010000233.1 GCA_012329085.1 Methanosarcinales archaeon
ACCAAGCTCAAGCATGGCAAAATACACGGAGCATTAGGACAAGAAGTAGAAAAAGCTCTACTGTTCTACATGAAATCTGGCGCACATACCGAGAAAATTCCAACTAAAAAATATCCTAAAATTAGGAATAAAGAACAAAATTTTGCTAAAATTGCAAAAGAATTATTTGGTTTTAATAAAATTCATTATAAAAACTTAGTAGATTTAATATTAAACACAGGAATATCAGATTATAGAGCTATAGAATCTTACATAAAAAGTTTTATTGCAATGCATTGGATTTCAGAAACGCCAGAAATGCCAAGCTACTTAGGAAAATTATATGAGATTGACCATGACATGATAAATCTTACACTTGCACGATACGAAGATAAATACAACATATCATTTAATTTTTAACATAAGTTATAAATACTAATAAAACATTCTTTATATTGTTCATTAGGTCATAAGCTCCTTAAGACATTTTGTACACAAGTTAAAAATAATCGTATTCATTATTTTTAACTTGCACTCCATTATTTTAAACTTCTCAATCTCTTTTTTTTAAACCATTATTTTTATATACTTTTCAATCTTATTATTCTATTTGTGTGAATGTATGTATAAAAATGATCTGCATACATTCTATATAAGAGCTTAAACAATGAGATCAAAAACCTATTATCTAAAATTGTTCTTTTATGAGCATATTCGCCCAAATTACAAAATTATATCAAAACCAGAATTAGTTGGCTTATTTATTCATATATTTAATGTAATTGATCCCCGAACTCATGCAAATTATATTAACATTTTAGAAAACTTACACATGCTAAAACCATTACAACACGAAAAATGGGAAGTAAAAAAAGAGGATTTACTAAAGTAGAATAATGACGGAAACAACACCAAAACAGAAAAAAAAAAGAATATTAACAGATTTACAAAAACGCAATTTAGCAGAAGGAAGAAAATTAAGGTGGAAAAAAAAAGTAGATTTTGAAACTTCTGAAACTGAAACTTCTGAAACTGAAACTTCTGAAACTGAAACTTCTGAAACTGAAACTTCTGAAACTGAAACTTCTGAAACTGAAACTTTTGAAACTTCTGAAATTGAAACAAAAAATAACTCTGATGTTAATTCTAAAATTAAAGATTTAATGGAAGACATTAATAATATTCATGAAAATATTTCAAATCATGAAGATGAAAATATTTCAGATTATGATATTACAAGTATTACAACAGTAACAATTGAAAAATCAAAAGCAATACTATCTCTTGTACTTTTAATATATGTTTATATTAGACTTAAAAATATAGATTGTTCGTATAAGGTTATAGATGAAATTAAATCGATAGAACAATATAATAGAATATGTGAACAATTAAATAAACAATTTGAAACTTTAGTAAGACAATCTAAAATATTTAATTCATTTTATAAGAATACAGAACATTTATTAATAGTGCTTGATATAATTGCTTTATCTGTAATTTTAGAACAAAAGATCAAAGCAACAAAAAATATCAATCAAAAACAAATAAATAAATATGAACAAATAAATAAACATGAACAAATAAATGAACAAACACAAAATAATGAACAAAATAAAACTCTTTTGCAAATAATGGGGATTGATTAATATGAATACTACTATACAAAAAACTACTATACAAAAAGAACTTAAATTCTATGAAAAAACAATAAATGAAAATAATGAAACAAATTTACAACTTATATATACTGAAAATTTACAAGAAGCTTGTGATATAATTAAAAAACATAAAACATTAATTTTAGGAACAGCACAAACTTTAAGTCTTGTTCTTCAAAATTATGATGATAAAGATATTTTAAGTTTTCTTGATAAAATAATTGCTCAAATAGAAAAAAGTAAAACAATTCATTTAATATGTGAAATATAAATGAACTTAAAACACATAGCAATTCTAGGATATACAGGAACAGGAAAAACAACATTCATCAAAGAACTTATAAAAAATACAACAGCAAAAGTTATAATATTTGATATCGAGCAAGACTATAATATAAAAGCACATAGTATTCATATACATGACTACATGTATATCAAAAAACTTTTAGAAAAATATAACACTATACGAATTATTACGAAAAATTACGATAAAAAAAATGATGATTTTAGTCAAATATACAAATATATTTTTCAAAATATTAGAAATGTAGTTCTTGTAATTGACGAAATTCATCGACAAGGTGGTAGAGAACATAATCTAAACATTGAATTAGAAAATCTTTTGACAGCTGGTAGAAAAAGAAATATAAAATGCATTATTGCATCAGTTACGCCTGTTCTTGTTGCAAAAACACTTCTTAAATCGTGTGGTATACTTGTGCTAAAAAAAGTGGCATGGACTAACGATTGGGATACTCTAAGAAAAATTAATAAAAAAGCAGTTGAACTTTTACAAAGTTCAAATAATGATTATGCAACAGTTATATTAAGAGATGGAAAAATACAAAAAACGATAAATTTAGTATGAATAGAAAACTATATATAAATATAAAATATATATGATTAAACGATAAATTTAGTATGAATAGAAAACTATATATAGATATAAAACATATATAATTATAAGATTGAAAAATCAATCAAAAAATAAAAGGAATAATAAACATGATGAAAAATATAGAATTTGGGGATATAATTATATTCGCATTATTAATAATAATTGTTATGGCTATTGTATCAAGAATAGATCCACTAAGAAGAATCGTAATGGGGAAATAGAATAAATGACTGAATATAAAAGATACTTAGGGAGTATCCAATATGAAGAAAATCAAATGAAAACATTTGATATTCCTTGTGATGCATTTTTGAAAAAAATATCTCTAAGGTTAAAAGGGACAGCTTCAACACATGCTACAAACGCACCCGTTCTAACATATAACAATATACTTGGATTAGTAGATCGTATAGATATAAGAGTAAATGGAAAAGACACGATAAAATCAGTGTCTTATACTAACAAACATATCATAGATACTTATCATAGTGGAACAAAACCTGAACTTGTGAGAACTTCTGATCTTGCTGGACAGACAAATGTACCGTTTTCAGCGAAAGCAACAATTGATTTTGATGCAGGCAAAATCATAAAGACTTATTTACCTACGAGAAATCTTTCTTCTCTTCAACTCCTTGTTACTTGGTCAAATCCTACAAAACTTGCAACAAACACCACAGATGTTATGGCACAACTTGATGTAACTTCTGTTGAAAATTCATCCAAAAATCCAAGACTCGCAAGCGGGATATTTATTGAGAATGAAATAGTGCAAAATGTCTCAGCAGCAGGAAAACAAAAAATAAGTCTACCGCAAGGGAATTTCTATAAAGGAATATTTCTAAAAGCTATCAATAATGGAGTGCCAGACAATGAATTCATAGAAATGTTTGAGGTGGAGTTAGGGGGAATGCTTACAATAAGATCTGAAAATTTTGCACAAGCTCGAAGTGATGATAAAACCGAGTATTCACTAGATGTGCTACCTGATGGTTGCGTAATGGTTGATTTCCCACAACCTATTAACACCGCAAAACGAGCAGGTATTACCAATTTTGATCTCATAGTTCATACAAAATCACCAACAGGCGTTGCGAATATTCAAGTTGTAACACAAGAGCTTATTTTTAAGAAAAAGTTACTTCAAAAAAAAAAATAAAAATAAAAAAATAAAATAGTATTATGCCTGGATGGATTGATATTGGCATATTTCCTCCTAGTATAGATGTGGGGATTGGAAAAAAACCTATGGAAATAAACTGGACTGTTGTTGGAATTGTAGCAGTAGCTATAATTTTTATTTTAACTAAAAAAAATTAATCTTATATTATTATGCGTACAATAATGTTAGTTATTGGAATTATTTTAATAATAATTCCAGAACCAGCGACGACAGGAGCGGGCATTTTACTTGTATTGGGATCGTTCGGAATTAGTGAAAGAGGTAGAGGTACAACATAATGCCATTTAATTGGTTACCAGATTTTGATCTTCCAGATTTTGATTTTCCAGATTTTGATCTTCCAGATTTTGATCTTCCAGATTTTGATTTTCCAGATTTTGATCTTCCAGATTTTGATCTTCCAGATTTTGATCTTCCAGATTTTGATCTTCCAGATTTTGATCTTCCAGATTGGAGACTTCCTGAATTACCAGACATAGATCTTCCAGAACTTCCAGATTGGAGACTTCCTGAATTACCAGACATAGATCTTCCAGAACTTCCAGATTGGGATATAGATCTACCAGATTGGAGACTTCCTGAACTTCCAGATTGGGATATAGATCTACCAGATTGGAGACTTCCTGAACTTCCAGATTGGGATATAGATCTA
>JAAXQB010000167.1 GCA_012329085.1 Methanosarcinales archaeon
CCAAAACTTTTTTCTCCAAATTCTTCACTAAAAATTTTAAAAGGCACTCCAACATTTTTAAAAACTTCTAATATGGCATCTTCTGAAACTTTATCAATTAATTTTGTTGGTGTTCCATCTGCACCATTACACACAATAGTTCCTGCTTTTTTAGATTTTATACTACTTGAAATGGCAATTTCTGCAGCATAAGATGCTTTATTGCAAACATCAAGAAAATTAATATTTAGTTTCATGAATTATAGTAGTGCTTTAAGTAATATATAAATTTTTTTAAATTGCTTTGATTTAAACACAATTTTAATCATTGACCATTTAATTTTTTTTACTGTATATAAAAATACCTATAAAAAAAATCTGCGTGAATCCTGCGAAAGCTTGCGGATAAAAGATTTAAACCAGAACAAATACTAAGTTATAATGTATATACAGAAGATAAAAAAATTGATGTATAAAGATAAAGTATTATATTATATGTTAATTATACCTATATATAAAATATGAATGAAAATCAAATGAATGATAAAGTTATTGAAAAATATTTAAAAGCTGGAAAAATACTTTCAAAAGTAAGAAATGAAGTTAAAGATAAAATTAAAGTAGGCTCAAAACTTGTTGATATTGCAGATTTTATTGAAAATCGAACAATTGAACTGGGCGGATTTCCTGCATTTCCATGCAATATTTCAAGAAATGATGAAGCGGCACATTCCACTCCTTGTAGGGACGATAGTGTTATTTTTGGGAATGATATGATTAAAATTGATATGGGCGTACATGTAGATGGATATATTGCAGATTCTGCATTTACTGCTGATTTATTAGGAAATAAAGATCTCGTGAAAGCATCAGAAGATGCATTATTTGCGGCAATTGATATAATAAAAGAAGGTGTAAATACTGCAAGAATAGGAAGTGTGATAGAATCCACCATAACAGAAAATGGATTTAAACCTATTATAAATCTATCTGGGCATGGTCTTGCACAATATGTTACGCATGCAGGTGTCACAATTCCAAATAAACACACCAATCATGGAACTGTGCTTAAACAAGGGGATGCGATTGCAATTGAACCTTTTGCAACAGATGGTATTGGAAAAGTTGTAGATGGGGTAACAACAGAGATATATAGTGTAGTTGCAAATAAACCCATTAGAATGAAAGCAGCAAGAGATCTTATGAAAGAAATTGAATTCTATAAAACGCTGCCATTCGCAAAAAGATGGCTTAAATCCAAAAAACTTGATTTTTCATTAAAACAACTTATTAGATCAAATATTCTTAGGGGCTATCCAGTATTAAAAGAAATTTCAGGCGGGATGGTATCTCAAGCAGAGCATACTGTGATAGTTATGAAAGATGGTTGTGAAATTACAACAATTTAAAATAAAACCACGGAAAATTAGAAATTTCTCTAATTCATTAACGCATAGAATGTTTTTAAACAAACTGTCGAATAACACCCATTCAGAACGAATAACGCTCATTTGTTCCAAATGTGCAAACGCCCATTCTCTTCGAGAATGAGCAAACGCTCGTTCATTCGAAAATCAGAGATTTTCTCATACGCTCATTCGTTCCGAATGAGCTTTCCGAACGAGCTATCAAAGAGTTTCTTAAACTCATTCTGAAAAGTTTGAGTGTTTATATTCATTCATTCCAAATGAGCGTTCCAAATGAGCTATCAGAGATTTTCTAATACATATTTTTTTTTCTAATGGTGTATAATTTGTAAAGCTCGTCAATGCACATTCTCTTCGAAAGCTCGTTCGAAATGTTCTGAGTATTAATGTGATCTCAAAGAGAACGAGCGTTTATTATATACTGAGAGAAATTTACTTTTTCTCGGAAACATGTATTTACAAGGCATATACAGTTAAAAATTATAAAATGCTACCTATTTTAAATATTTTTACATACGCAATTTTTCTTGTAACATATAATTTATAAAATTATCTTGTCGTTGCCATATTGCAAGATAAAGCAGCCATATGAAATGGTATAACCTCAAACCGTTCAGAAAAACAAAATCAATATCGTATACTTAAATGGGCATCTAATCTGGCAAAGTAGAGTTATATACTAAGAGAAATTTCCTTTTTTCTCAAAAGCCATAGTTTTTACAAAATTTTATAACTATTCGCCCCCTTACATATAGTAAATGAATTTTAATGGTAAAGATATTATTTCAATGAAATCAATTTCAAAAGAGATGATTGATTGCATTTTAAATACGGCTGAAAAGTTAGAACTTGTAGCCCATGGGAAAATACAATCAGATATTCTTAAAGGAAAAATTCTCGCACTTCTTTTTTTTGAGCCAAGTACTAGAACTCGTATGTCCTTTGAAACAGCAATGATTAGATTGGGAGGAACCGTAATAAATATGAGTTCAATTGAGGCAAGTTCTATAGCAAAAGGAGAAACATTAGCAGATACAATTAGAGTGGTAAATGGATATGCAGATGCAATTGTTCTTAGACATCCAAAAGAGGGGGCTGCACAAATGGCATCTGAATTTTCATTAGTGCCAATCTTAAATGCAGGAGATGGAGCAGGACATCATCCAACACAAACTCTTCTTGATTTATACACAATTAAAAAAGAAGGCAATCTTGATAATATTAATATTGCAATCATAGGAGACCTTAAATATGGGAGAACAGTTCATTCACTTATGTTTGCATTATCCCTTTATGGTGCAAAAGTGACACTTGTGTCTCCAAAAGAATTAAAAATTCCATCGGACATATTAAATGAACTTTCAGATAAAATGGATATAGTGGAAACAGATTCAATTAAAGAAGTAATTGATAAGGTGGATATATTATATGTGACTCGAATACAAAAAGAACGATTTCCAGATATATCAGAATATCAAAAAGTTGCAACAAGTTTTCGTATAACTCCAGATTTACTTAAATCTTCAAATCCGAATCTTAAAATATTGCATCCATTACCAAGAGTGAATGAGATAGACCCTGCTATTGATGACACTCATGCAGCAGCATATTTTAAACAGTCTTTTTATGGTGTATCGGTTCGTATGGCATTATTATCTCTCATATTAAGTCAAAATCAATGAATAATAGATCCCCCAAAATTAAAGATTTAAAAATGAAAGTTCGTCCTATTAAAAATGGGACAGTTATAGATCATATCGATGCAGGCGCTGTTTTAAATGTTGTAAAAATTCTTAATTTGGATAAAAGGCATGAAAATGTTGTAAGTATTCTTATGAATGTTTCAGGTTTTGAGAAAAAAAAAGATGTTGTAAAAATTGAAAGTAAAGAACTTAGTCTTGAAGAAATTAATAAGATTTCTTTAATCTCTCCGAATGCAACAATCAATATTATACGAGATTTTAATGTTTTAGAAAAAAAGCAGGTGGAGGTTCCAAATAGTATTAGTGTTTTTGTAAAATGTATAAATCCAAATTGTATTTCAAATAGTAATGAGCCAATACAATCTAAATTTAATGTGTATGAAAATAATAAAAAAATACAACTTGTATGCATTTATTGTGAGAGTGCAATAAATGAGGATATTGTTAAATATTTGATTTTATGAATGGAGAACTAACATGAGGGATAATGCTCGTTTGGTCGAATATCGCTCATTCGTTCTAAAACAAAATTTCTCCAAAGGAGAAATTTTTTAGAAGGAAATTCTCTTTGAGAATTTCCTGAATCAAAGATTTTCTCATATGCACATTCTCTTTAAGAATGAGCAAACGCTCATATGAGCTATTGGAAATTTCTCTGAGTATCTAATTTTATAAATTATATGATATAAAAAAATAAATTTCAAAAAAAAAAAATAAATTAAATATGATTTTATTTATGCTGATGGGAAAGCTTTGATAAATATAATATCACGCGTCTAATTTTTTTTTTTGCTTTGATGGATAAGGTATCTTTAATATTTATTGGATAAATTTTTCCATAAACAAATATATTAATATAACTAATAGTATATAAAATTTACCTATATAGAATATATATTTATTTTTGATACATATATACATTTTACATCCATTCTATATAAAAAATCTATTTTCATTCATTATCGTAATCCATCAATAAGATTTTACTATATATTTTTTTCATTATATTTAAATATTGTGTCCATTTGTAATATTGAAATTACACAATCGATTTTAAACTATTTTTTATTTATACATAAAATCATAAAATTGATTTGCAATTTAAATGAAATGATATCACATATACATTAATGCATAATGATTTTTGTTATATCGCACAAATTAAATAAA
>JAAXQB010000337.1 GCA_012329085.1 Methanosarcinales archaeon
GGGAGTGGAGGGAGAGTGATTTTTAAATTTTGGAGTTTTGATTTATTTAATGTTTTTCCTTTTACTGCATTATCTATATATTTAGAATAATCTATACCATTCATATAATAATATAAAAAATCTCTTGATGTTTCTTTTTTGGAATGTATCGAAATAATGGCTTCATTATGAAATGCATCGATATTTAATATTCCAACTTTTCCAACAGTTAGTTTAAAGCTCATTAATAAAGTTCCTTTTGAAACTATTTTTTCTTTAAAAACTTTTTCAAATGCTTTTTTTGATACTTTTTCTTTTGTTTTGGAAATATATTTATTTTGCATATCTTTTATAGAAACCCAACTATATATGCCATTATCCCAATATATTTTTTCATTTCTTTTTGGAGTTTTTCCCATATTAAGATTGGTTACATTTCCTAATTCTTTAACTTCCCAATCCTCCGGAATAACACCTACAACCGTATTTTTATATTCTTCTAATTTTTTCATAAATATCTTTTAAAAAATCCTAAATCCATTTTACTTAATCACATCTCAATTTTTTTAACTTTCAACAATTCAACATTTAACCCATTCCGTAAAAGTCTTATTCTATTTTTTTATATTCTTGTTATTAATTTTAAATTTATATTGTATTTTTCATTCCTCTGCAAATCTATCTTTTA
This sequence comes from Methanosarcinales archaeon, assembly GCA_012329085.1. Next base: position 668 of record JAAXQB010000337.1, read on the forward strand.
TTTTAAAGTTATAGATGGTAAAAAATCTTTTAGATATCATTAACAATGTTAAAATAAAATTAAAGATTAAAAAATATAAAACAAAGCTTATTATAGATATTATAATATCATAATTGATTAATGATTGAATCATAATAAAAACCAAAAATGAAATAAAAAGAATTAACAATCCTAAAATCAATGCATATAAAGAATTATAAGATAAATGTTCAATTAGTTTATTTCTTATGCGTATTTTTTCTTTTGGAATGTTAATTAATAAAACTAAAACATTTATAATGAAACCAATAAAAATGGAAAAAATTACAATCAACTGACCAAGTATTGTTTTAGATAATACAAACTCACAATATATTAAAATAAAAGAAAACAAAGCAGGCATAAATAAAAACAAAATATAAATATTTATATTGTGCGTATCTTCCTTTAATGTTTTAAAATGTGCTTTTATTATTGGCATTATATTTATTATTTGAAACATTTCACTCAATGTAATAAATTTTCATCATATTTTTCTAATATAATATTCATATATTCTTTTGCTTTTTCTAATAATGAATTTTTAGTTGGAAATCCATTTTCACCAATAATAATATCGTTTGGATTCAATGGCATAACCTCCCTAAATTTTGGCAAATCTTCTAAAGAAATCGTATGTGCATTATCTTCTTTTTTCACAACAATTTTTACATCATCATATTTTTCATTTTGAAATTCATAATATGGATATTCAATATCTTTTAAAATTTTTAAAATATTTTCTTTTATATTAAATATTATTTCTTTATTTCTTTTTACTATAAAAGAACGCACTTCTTTAACATCTTCATAATTTTTAATAAGATTTTTATTTGCAATATCCTTGGGCACTTTTTTTTTAATAAATTTTAACTCCATAATTCTAGACGAATCCAACATATCCATTAATTCATTACTAATAAGAGGATATATTTCCATTAATAATTCGCTATTTTCTTTTTCCACCATTTCTTGAATAACTTTTTCTAAAACTGTTTTAACCCCAAATTGTTTAAACTTTCCCAATATTAAAAAACACAAATTAGTATTTTTAATGTGTTGTGGCGAATGAAATAAAAAAAAGAATGGCATTTCTTCTGAATCTTCTTTTTTCCTTGCAGAAGAAATGCGCTTTTTTTGTTCAACATTATAGTAATCAGTTTCAATACCATATTCACCAGATTTAATAATACCTGATATACACTGTTTATTTTTGTCAAAAGAAACATTTTCGATACAAAAAGTTTTTTGTCTATCTACTATTTCATATACTTCTGTATTATATTTATCACAAAGAATGTTAAATATTTCAAGTAAATTTATATTGCCATTATCAGTTGGTATTTCATTTATATTTAAATAGCTATCCGATTTTTTCTTTTTTATACGAATAGAATAAGGTGTTAATTTAAATTTTGTCATTTTACTAAATCTCCATATTTCTTAAAATTTTATTTTATTTATAATATTAATTATGAATGTGGCACAGTTCCAAAATCTAGTGATTTTCTACTTTTTACGCCAAACTCGTTCACTTAATCAGTCAAATATTGTTTTACAATCATTTATACATTTCTAAAACTTAATATTCAACACTCAAACATCTAAAAATCAATTTTTTCAACATAAAAGCAAAAAAATTTTGTCAAGTTTAACTCTAATTACAAAAAAATCGATAGCTTACGCTAAACCATTCTCAAAAATATCAATCTAAAATATATCAACTAATTGCAAATGGTTTGAATAACCCAAACAATTCCAACAATGTTGGTTTTATACCTTCAAACATTCCCGCTCTTTTCATTGAAACAAGTTTCATCTGATGAAGAATACCATCATCAGTTCTAAATTGTTTTTTTCGGTGTGTTTTGAGACTTGTTGAATAAAAATTCTCAATAGCGTTATTTGTGGCAGGAGCTCCTTCAATATAATGAAACATTGTTAAATTCGTCCAATTCTTTTGAATCATTTTCAATCGATATTGTATGTTTTTATCAAATGAATCAATTTCTTCCATCAATCCATTGAAATTTTTTTCAGCTTTTTCAAGACTGTGTATTTCATGGTTTTCTTTATTTCTTCTACGGGCAAGTTCTAATTTGCGTACAAATTTATAAAATTTTTTCTTTGTAATTTTAATCCAAGATTTATACTCATTTTCATCTTGCATCATATGAATTTCTTCTAATTCAAGATTGCGAAGCATTTCAAGTTCTTTCTCGCGATTATAAAAAATATTTAACAATCTATATTTCAACAATTCTTGTTGAATAGTTATATTTCTTGGAAAATCTTTAATGATAAGCTTATTTAAATGCAATAAGCAGTACTGATGTATTAGGCGATCTCCAAATACTTCTTTTAAGATGGGTGGATAGCTTGAATAAAAATCTGTTACGATATATATGGGCTTTGATGTGTCTAAGTTTGCCAACAAAAATTGTTTTATTGTTTCAGGATCTTTTTTATCAAATAGTTCATCTGCTACTGGTCTTTTAGTTTTAGCATCTAACAATGTAAGACGATATTTCTGGGTGCGCCCTTTTTTTGGAAATTGTTCATCATAATGCACTATCATAACATTTTCTAAAGAAGGGATTTTTGTATTTTCCATAGCACGATTAAATTCTCTGAAAATTGTACTTTTGGATTGTGGAAAAATAAAACTCATTATTTTAGAAATTGCATTATAAGCAACATGATTTAATCTAAGCACTTGATATAAATCCTTCATCAAATTAGTAAATAATGTTTTGAGTTCTTCCCAAACACTTCGATCTTCTTCTGTTGAACAGCCACATGGTTTGCAAATATATTTTCCTATTTTAATATGCCCCATTCCCTTTTTGGTGTAACTGTTATAGCCATTATGAACCATTGAACAGCCGCATATGGGA
>JAAXQB010000313.1 GCA_012329085.1 Methanosarcinales archaeon
CTAGGATACTTAATTTAACTAATTTTTTTTGAATCCGAGAACCCATACAGAATTACTACAGGATGGAAAATTTTCATCATAATATTTTTCTTACTTGATTGTCCATGTAAAATTATTGCATTTTTTATAATATTTAAAAAAATAAAAATTATATAAAATTAACCTAAAATTAACAAGTAAATTCTAAAATCCCATTCCTTTTAGAATGTTTCTCAAAAATGTATTTTCAGTTTCTAATTCTTCAATTCTCGCAGCATAATCTCCTGTGTGAACTTTATGAGCTAAAGTATGATATTTTTTAGTAACACTGTGTTTAGGTTTCATATGTACAAAAGGAGTTTTTTTATATAATGCTTCCCTCATACTTTTATGATCATCAATACTTACTGAAATTGGTGTTTCAAGTAAACTCTCAATTGCTCTTACTCCTAAATCATGTTCTTTATTTCTAACTTTATTTAATACAACTCCTTTAACTGGAATTCCAATTTCTTTTGCATGATTTACAACTTTATATGCATCAGTAATAGCTGGCAATTCTGGATTTGTAACTAATAAAATTTCATCTGCTTGTTTAATTACTGAAATTGCTTCATTCCCTAAACCTGCTGCTGAATCTACTAAAACTATATCAAACATATCTCTTAATTGATTTAGTGAATTTCGTAATTTTCTAGAATTAATTTCTGAAAATGATCTCATTGATAAACTTCCTGGTAAAATTTTAAATCCTAAAGGATGAATATAAATTGCATCTTCTAAATTTCCATTTCCTTTTAATACATCATTATATGTTACTGGAAACTTTGTAAGTCCTAAATGAAGACCAACATTTGGTGTTGTTAAATTACCATCTACTAATATCACATTTAATCCTTTATGTGCTAAAGCTGATGCTAAATTTACACATGTTGTTGTTTTTCCAACTCCTCCTTTACCAGAAGATACTACGATTAATTTTCCCATATTAGAATTGATAACTCAAAATATATAACAACTTATCACTACAATAAAGTTGAGAATTTCAAAATATACATTATTTAATTCTATAATCACCAAATTAGGATTTAATCATTCTTGATTAAATTGTTAAATCATTTTCATCTGAAATTTTTTCTATTTCATACCAAGTTCTAATTAATGGAATTTCTGGATCTTGAAAACTATTTATTATATATCCTTCTAAATCAATTATAATTCTTCTCCATTAACTTTTATTAAAGCAATTGAAATCAAATCAATTCTATCAGATTTTAATTTAGCAAATTCAGAATCGAAAAATTTTTTTTTTGAAACCATTTTTAGAAGTTTTACAAAGCTATTGAGTGAAATAAAACCATCAACTTTGTTGAGGTTCAAGAATGAAATGTCTCTAATTCTTCACACATATTCTAAAGAGTGTAACTCTTTAATATTTTAAATATCAATTTCATCAACGAATTTAGCGTTTTCAATGATAAAATCTTTACGAGGTTCAACTTTATCACCCATGAGCATAGTAAATACTTCATCAGCTTCAATTGCATCATCAATTGTAACTTTTTTCAAATGTCTTTGTTCAGGATCAAGTGTTGTTTCCCATAATTGATCTGGATTCATTTCCCCTAAACCTTTATACCGTTGAATATCTAATTTTCCTGGATTAGCTTCCCTGTACACATCTAATTCTTCATCATCTTGTAACCAAATTTTTTGCTTACCTTTTTTAATTCCATATAATGGGGGCATTGCAATATATACATGACCTCTTAATACTAATTCTTTAAAGTGTCTAAAGAACATTGTCAAAATTAATGTAGCAATGTGTGCACCATCAACATCAGCATCTGCCATAATAATAATTTTATGATATCTTAATTTTTCATAATCAACTTGTTCTCCAAATCCCATACCTAAAGCTGTAATTAACGTTTTAATTTCTTCATTCTCTAAAATCTTAACTAATCTTGCTTTTTCAACATTTAATGGTTTCCCCCTTAAAGGTAAAATTGCTTGAATTCTTCTCTCTCTTCCTTGTTTAGCTGAACCTCCAGCTGAGTCTCCCTCCACAATAAATAACTCACTCTCTTTTGGATCTCTTGAAGAACAATCTGCTAATTTTCCAGGCAATGATGAAAACTCTAATGATGATTTTCTTCTTACTAAATCTCTAGCTTTTTTAGCAGCTTCTCTTGCTTTATTTGCTGAAATTGCTTTTTCAATAATTGTCTGAGCAGCTTTTGGATTTTCATCTAAATAAGAATATAATTTTTCAAAAAATACTTGTTGAACAATTCCTTGCACTTCAGGATTTCCTAATTTATCTTTAGTTTGTCCTTCAAATTGTGGTTCTGGAACTCTAACTGAGATAATTGATACAACACCTTCACGAATATCATCTCCAGTTAATTTTGTTTTTTTATCAGCAGCTTTTCCATTAACACTCAAATAATCTTTAATCGCTTTTGTAATTGATAATTTAAATCCTGAAATGTGAGTTCCTCCTCCAGGTGTTGTTACATTATTTACAAATCCTGCAATTGTCTCATTAAATGAATTTGTATAAGTTAGAGCAATATCAACTTCGACTCCATCTCTTTCCCCTTGAACAAAAATAGTATCTTTGATTAATTTTTTTGAATTTTTAGCAATCTCATCAACATATTCTGAAATTCCTCCTTCAAAATGAAATACTTCTTCAATTACAGTCTCAGGCCTTTCATCTTTGAATACAATTGTTACTTGAGGATTTAAAAATGCAAATTCTCTGTATTTTTTTTTCATTGATTTGTACTCATATTCAATTGATGGAAAGATTGTATCGTCTGCTAAAAATGTAACTTTAGTTCCTTTTTGAGATGTTGGACCAACCAATTTTAATCCTTCTTTTGCTTTTTGATTTTCAAAATTTAAAGCATATTCTTGACCATTTTTAAAAATCTCTACATTCATCCATTTTGATAATGCATTCACAACTGATGAACCCACTCCGTGAAGCCCTCCTGAAACTTTATATGAACCTTTATCAAATTTACCTCCAGCATGAAGAACTGTAAAAATAATTTCAGCAGCTGATTTTCCTTTAGAGTGAGTATCTACAGGAATTCCACGACCATTATCACTTACACTTACAGAATTATCTTTATGAATAGTAATTGAAATTTTATCACAATGACCAGCTAATGCTTCATCCATTGCATTATCAACTAATTCTTTTACTAAATGATGTAATCCATCAATCCCAGTTCCACCAATATACATCCCAGGTCTTTTTCTAACTGCTTCTAAACCTTCAAGAACTTTAATATTTTTAGCTCCATAATCCTCTGACATAATAGAAATTTAAAGAATTTAACTTATAAAAATTTGTCATTTTTAAAGTTTAAACAATAACTCAAACTTATATTAATTAATTTTGGAATGTATTAAGTCAACTACTTCTTCAACATTTAATTTATTTGTAATTGTTGTCTTTCCAAATTTACAAACTCCATCAATTTAAATTACCACAATTTAAACTTTCAAATAATTTCTTTTTAATTATTCTTATTTACTAAATTATTTAAATAAATAAATTGTATTAATCATATGACAAAAAAAGAAGAATTAAATTTTATATCACATTATTTGTTCTAATTCTGTAATAATATTCATAATTTCAGTTCTAGTGTATGAATCCATTTTATACATAACAGTGAACTGTTCTAAATCTTCTTGTATTTTTATTAAATCAGATTGATTTAATTCTTGAATTTGTAATTTTTTAATAATTTTTTCAAGCTCTTCTTTAGATTTTGAATTTAAATCATTTAATAATGATTCTAATACTTCTACAAAATAAGTAATTTGTGATTCCATTTCCATTTTTTAATTTACAACCTCAATAGTTTTTTCAATGATACTCATACTATTTATTATGGCATTTATTGCAATTTTTAATTCATGTAACGTATCACTTCTAATATTACAATTAACACCTTTAGTTAATTCTTTTACTTCAACTTCTATTTTTTTTCCTTGAAAATCAAAATCTTCACTTTGAAATAAATCATATAAATCTTTAGAAGATAATTTTTCACAGTTAAATTGTAATGAAGCAGTATAATTCATTTTTTATAATTAATTATCTTGCTTTAACAAAATGAGACACTTCAGGTACTGGTTTTTGAAAAATTTTTGAATCACAAAAAGGACATCTTACTCTTCTTCCTCGAACATTTTCAGGAACTTCTTTTTTACAGTTAAAACATTGATAATTTACCATTTTATAATTTTTATATTTAAAATAAATATATTGTATTTAATAATTGTTGTATTAATTATTTAAAAGTATATGTTGATATTTAATACGGTTTGTATGCTTTTCCAACAAATACTTTCTCGCAAGCTGAACATTTCCATATTCCATAAGCTTGTCTTTTTACTTTTCCTTCTTTCCCACAATATGGACATTTATGCTTAGCTCTTGATGTTGATTCAACATCATTTACTTTTTTTCTAAGCATGTTACCATAACGAGGACCAAATCTTCCTGCACTATTTGCAACTTTTTTTGTCATTAGTTAATAGAAATTAAAATTAGTTTATAAAGATTGTGTGCGAAATAATTCGCACTTCTTGTAAAAAAGATTTATTTTTTAGACTTGTTTTCAATATCAACAAATCTTTCCTGATAATTTTTTATCAATTTCAACATATTTAATTTCAATATCATTAAAATATAATTTTCCATTATGAGCTTTAAAATTCATTTGTAAAAATTCTTCTTTTTCAATGAATATTTCACAATCTGCAATTTCTTTACTTTGATTTTCCACATCTTCAAATTCTAAATATTGCCCAATATCTAATTCTGAATGTAATACTCCACAGTGATTTTCTTGTGTTTCACATGCAATAACCATAGCCTCTGAATTAACACCTTTAAATCTTGAGGGTTTCAAATTTGTAAGTACTACTACTTTTTTTCCTAATAATTCTTGAGTTGAATATCCATTATCAACACTAAATATTACATTTCTAATGTCATTTTGAGCTAATTGAATCTGTAATACTAATAATTTACTTGTTTGAGGATGTCTTTCTGCTCTAATAATTTCTCCAATTTGAAGTCCTAATTTTGAAAAATCAGAAGTTTCAATTTCTTCTTCAATAGTATCATACTTCAAATTATTTATTGTATAAGGAGATGAAACTAATTTTGTAAACTTAGTTTTGTTTTCAAATAAGAAATCACTTATTTTAGGACCTTTTTCTTGTCCAACTAAAATTAAATATGAATATCTAAAAAATTCCTTCATTTCAATTCCAATATGTTGTTCAACTTCTTTGAAATAAGAAACATATTCTTTTCCACTTTCTTTAGCTTTTGGTAAAATTTCTTTTAAATAGTTTAATACTTTTTCTTCATCTCTAGTTAATTCTCCTAATTCCTTTTTAATTGAGAAAATAAATTCTTCAGGTGCATATTGTTCAATCCAATTCTTAGCACAATTAAATCTTTGCTCTAATCTTTTTTCATCATAATTTGAATTAATTTGATTTGAATAATATTCTCTAACTTTAGAAAAATCAAAGTCATTTGCCTGAGAAACCATAGTTAGATGTCTAAAAGATGGTTGAAATGGAATTAATTCTGGAATCTCAACTCTATTTGGAATTGATAATTCATATTGTCTAAGTTTGTTGATTCTTTGTTTTTCATTTTTTTCAGACTCTAAGCCAAAGTATAATCTCTCTAATTTGTCAAAGTCTTCATAAATTTTAATTACATCAATATCAAAAGAAATATTTATTTCTGAATTTGGTCTTGAACCTGCAAATAAATATAATACTAATTCTGGCGTATACACTTCTAATACGTCTTTTACACGTAATGCTCCTCCTTTAGAAGATGAGATTTTTCCTCCTTGACCTTTTAGTAAAACAAAATCATACATTGTATATACTGGAGGTTCACGTCCAAAAATTCTTCTAATCATTTCTTGACCTACTGTATAAGAAGATCCTGGAGTTGAATGGTCTTTTCCTCCTGGCTCAAAACATACTTTAAAATAATTCCACCTCATTGGCCAATCAGCTTTCCATCTTAATTTAACTCTTGGATCTTCTTTAAAATTTACAACTTTTTCTATATTATTCTCATTACATTTGTAGGTAATTGTATATTCTCCGTCATATGAAATTAATTCAGTTGTATCTTTTTGAGTTATATCATCATAAATATCAATAGGCCACCAATCATTATCTAACTGTTGATCATCTCCTCTGTATTTATTTAATTCTTCAATTACAATATATTTATTATTTAATATTTTTTTTATTGAATCTGCATAC
>JAAXQB010000275.1 GCA_012329085.1 Methanosarcinales archaeon
GCTATTGCAGCAGCAGTATTATTACAAACAGCAGGCGTATTACAACAAAGAGCACATGCAACAGGTATGGAAGCTACCGCCGAAGTGACTGGAGGATTGGCAATTATGAACATTGTAGGAGAAAGAGCTCCTGATAATGCAAATCATTTTGATTGGGTTAATATAACAGTAAGAACAACTGCAGGTGCAGGTTCGATTGACTTGGGAAAGGCAGTTGTGACAATAGCAAATAGAACAACGCGTGCAATGAATTTAAGACATAATGCGACCATATCCGATGGCTATTTTACAATAACTGAAATTCGTGTTAAAGACGAATTGTTTTCACCAGAATCCCCAATTATAAATGCAGGAGATTTAGTCACAATTAACATAAGAGTTAGAACCGATGATGTTTCCCAGAATCCTGAATCTACAAATATTACTTTTGAAGAAAGAGAGCCATTCAAAATAGAAATTATTCCAGAATTTGGCAATACAGCATTCAGAGAAGGTACTACACCATTTTCATTTGGTGTGAATAAATTTATCGCTTTATAATGATTTATAATATGACTCGGATTATTAACCGAGTCAAATTATTTTTTTTTATTAAAATGTAAAAGATATAACAGATTTTAATAATTTTTAATTTTTCGCATTAATTAAAATCATAAACAAATAAGTGCATATATAAATTATGGGTTTTTCAGTATCATCCGTAGTAATGTTATTTTTTTTATCATTCATAATTATTTTATCAGGCGTGTATAATGGATTGTATGAATCGCATAGCAATATACAAAGTGCAGAAGTATTACAACAAGAATTATGGATAAGTCAAAGACAAACGGATATTGAAATACAATCGATAGATGCAATTAATCAAACTGTTGTAGTAAAAAATATAGGAGAAATAACGCTCAATACCAATAAAACTACAATACTAATGAGTGGTAATTATATTTTGCATAATTCCAATCCGACTGGATTTTGGGCACCAGGACTGAATGCTACATTTAATATAAATCAAACAATACAACTTCCTTTAAAAATAATATCTGAAAACGGAATATCAGATATAATGAGATAAATAAATTTAGCATGGGAGCAGACACATCTAGTACTCATTTGATATTTTTTATAGTATCAATGTTAATAGCCGTTGGAGTGGTTGGAGTGATACACTCAAACATAAATGTAATTTCACAATCTGTAAATATTGCAAGTGATGCACTTTCAGATCAAATTTTAACAGACATTATAATTATAAATGATCCAGCAAATATACCCCATGTAAATGGAGTTTATACATTTTATGTAAAAAATATAGGAAGTTCAACACTTTCGATTGAACATGTTACAGTGCTTATAAATGGAGCGCACATACAGCCAACAAGTATCAAAGTAATAAATAGTATTGAAAGTACATGGAAAGTAACAGAAGTAGTACAAATAGAAATAATGCATAATATGGCCGGAGACAATACCATTAAAATTATTACAGAGCGAGGTGTTGTAGATAGTTTAAATTTTGTAGTATGATTGATGTTATTTTTAAAATATATAATTAAAATTTAAATATTTTATAGCTCGTTCGGAAAGCACATTCGAGACAAATGTATGTAAACACTCATTCTTTTAGAATGAGTTTAAGAAAATCTTTGATTTTCGAACGATTGTTAGCATATAACTTAAAATAATTATAATGGAGTCTAACTTTAACGAATCGATTGTAAGAAACCCCCATCTTAAAGAATACTTAGATAACCTTGAGAATAGAGGAATCAATAAACCTGAATTTAAAATTCAGCTCTCTCGCGAAATGAAATTAGACAAATATCCAAATATATTATACCCCCTTGGCGATCCAAATTTTATACATATACTCGGAGATGAAAAGAAGGGAGAAATTAAATATATCGCAATTGAACCGCGATTGGATGATGAAACTAATAAAAAATACAAAAAAATTATAAATTGTATTTTAGAAAATGCACCAAACGAAAATGCACCTAAAAACGAATCTGAATTAGAAGATATGGTTATAAAATTGTATCATTCAGCAATTAAACGAATTGGTGCATCACCCATTGAAAATATAAACAAGGGGTTTATAAACTTTTTTTTTACAAAAAGAGTTGTGTATGTCACAGACATAGAATATGATACAATATTGCATTACATAAAAAGAGATATACTTGGGAATGGTCCAATAGATTCCATCATGTGCGATCCCTATTTAGAGGACATACATAATATTGGAATTGAAACCGTGCATGTTGTACATAAAATATTTGGAATGTTAAAAACCAATATAGCTTTTAATTCTAATGAAATATTAGATGATTGGTTGAGGGGTATGAGTGAAAGAATTGGAAAATCCGTAAATGAAGATGATTCAATTATTGATGGAACACTACCAGATGGAAGTAGAATTAATCTTGTGTATGATGATTCAGTAAGTAGAAAGGGCTCAAGTTTTACAATATGCAAATATGAAAAAGTTCCTATAAGCATTGTTCAACTTATTGAATGGGGCACCATTGATGCACTTTTGGCAGCATATATTTGGATTTGTCTTGAGAATGGAATGAATGTATTTTTTAGTGGTGAAAGTTCAAGTGGTAAAACTACAATGTTAAATGCATGTCTTCCTTTTATCAATAAAAAACATAAAATATACAGTATAGAAGATACAGCAGAAGTTCGCCCACCGCACCCAATATGGCAACAACTTATTACACGAGAAAAGGGGAATAAAGATGCGCGAGTGGATACTTTTACGCTACTTAAAGCAGCCCTTAGATCTAGACCAAAATATATAATAGTTGGCGAAATTAGAGGTTCAGAATGTTCTATGGCATTTCAAGGGATGCAAACAGGGCATTCAGTTCTTGCAACATTTCATGCAGATTCAATTAAAAAATTAATTCAAAGATTTACAGGAGACCCCATTAACATTCCAAAAACATTTATTGATAATTTAAATGTTGTAGTAATGCTTCAAGCAATGTATATAAATGGGAACATAACAAGAAGATGCATTAATATAGATGAACTTGAAGGATTTGTGAAAGAAGCGGATAGTGTCCTTACACGAACTGTATTTCAATGGGATAATATTAAAGATAAGCATATATTTGGAGGAATTGGTTGCAGTTTTATAATTGGAGATAAAATTGCATCAAAACTTGGATATGAAAATAGTAGAAAAGCATATGAAGACTTATATCTTAGAGCAAATATATTGCATAAAATGAGAAAAATGAATATCATGAAATATCCTGATGTTTTGGAAATAATATGGGGATTTCAAGAAAAGGGAATTGATGGCTTACCATTTAATATGAAATCGATGAATTAAAATTTTAGCTCATTTAAATTGAGTGAATGTTGGATGTATAATTTTATGAAAAAAAGAAGATTCCATTGAATTTTTTACGAACGAATACTATAGTTTTTAAGGCATATACAGAAGATAAAAAAATCTGCGTGAATTCTACGAAATATTATGGATATAAGATTTAAAGAACAAACATAAAGCTATAAAATATATACAAATAAAAAAAAAGGTAATGAAAAGTTTTTATTTTGTAAAAAGATAATAAATAGATAATTTATGGATATAAATGTTCAAGAACCTTATTTTTCTTTTTTGAAAAATGGCCAGAAAACCATAGAAGGAAGATTGGGAAAGAAAAAATGGTTACAATTAAAAAAAGATGAAAATTTAATTGTTAATAAGTCTTTAAAATTAAAAATTAGTAGGATTACAAAATATAAATCTTTTGAGGAAATGTTAATTTTTGAAGGAATAAAAAATGCAATTCCAGATAAAAAGAATTTAAAAGATGCTGTGAATGTATATCGTAAGTTTTATTCAATAGAAGACGAAAAAAAATATGGCGTTGTTGCTGTTAAAGTAAGAAAATAAAGAAGTGTCTATTTTTAATTTTTATTTAAGTCTATAAATTATATATAAAATATAAATACAAAATAATGAAAACGAATTATGAATTTTAAAATGATATTTTATGTAATGAATATTAGTTTAAAAGACTATATCATTAAATTTGTAATTCCAATAATCTCAATGGGAATTTTATTTCCTTTAATTTTAAAATTTGTAGCACCAGATATATTTATTGGAACTGTTGGATTTTTTATATATTTAGTTCCAATTATTTTTTTTATGATTGTCATATTATATCCAATTTCTGTTATTAATGCAAAAAAGAATCAAATCGACCACAATATGCATTATTTTATTACGCATATTGGAGTGCTTTCTACAAGCCAGCTATCAAAACGCGAAATGTTTCATAAAATAGCATATAAAGAAAAATATAAATATCTTTCAAAAGAAAGTGAAAAAATACATACGATGATGGACAAATTTGGGCTTAGCCTTCCTAAATCATGTAGATTTATTGCAGAAAGAACGCCATCTAAAATATTTTCTGATTTTTTAGATAGGTTTGCAAATTCGGTCGATTCTGGAATTTCAATCAAATCATTTCTCCATTCAGAACAGGCAATAGTTTTGAATGATTTTAATAATATGTATAAAACGGCATTAAATGCCATAGATCTTATAAAAGAAGTATTTACATCAATAGTTATTGCAATGGTGTTTATAATTTCACTTTCGATTATGATTCCGCTCATAATTGGTGAAAATACAATAACTCCGCTTATTGGTTCCATACTTATATTTATTGGAGTTGAAATTGTTGTGTTATATTTTGCAAAATCGAAGGTTCCAAGAGATAGTATATGGCATACATTAGATATAGAAACAAAAACGGATTTAAAAATTAAAAAGGCATTATTAATATCAATATTTTCATGCATAATAATATCCATTCCGATAATATTTATTTTAAATTTTCCCATAACAATCTCTACTGCAATTATATTAACACCATTTATTTATGTTGGAAAAGTTGTAGCAAAAGAAGAAAATATTATAAAACGAAAAGATTCTAATTTTGCAGCATTTATACGATCACTTGGAAGTCTATCTACTATAAAAGGAGGGGTGCTAACTAATGCATTAAAACAGATGACTTACCATGATTTTGGACCGCTTACACAAGATATTAATGAATTATATAAAAGAACAAATACAAGAATTAATAGTGTGAAATCTTGGGACTATTTTTCAGCAGGAACTGGCAGTAATCTTATTGAACATTTTGGAAAAATGTTTGCAGATAGTGTGCATATCGGATGCAAACCAGACGATAGTGGAGAAATAATAAGTAATAATTTTATGCAAATAGAATCACTTAGAAAACATCGATACAATAGTGCATCAAGCATTA
>JAAXQB010000176.1 GCA_012329085.1 Methanosarcinales archaeon
AAATCTCCTTTATAAAGCTGAACACTAGTAAGAAAAACCATTAATATGGTTACAAAACTTCCTATTATCACTCCTGCATTTCTTAATTTTGCATTAATCATATCCAATAGAGGTATTAAAAATGCAGTCAAAAGGGGCAATACGATAATCAATATTGGTGCATGTTCCATCATTCTTTCAATTTCCTAATTTCTCGGACATCAAGTGTTCCATAATGCCTATATATTTGCATTGTTAAAGAAAGTGCTAATGCAATTACACACACCCCAATAACAATCGCAGTTAAAGTGAGTGCTTGTGGAAGTGGATTTACCATAACTCCTTTTTCAAAACCTGTAAATATTGGTGCAGTTCCATCATATACATATCCAAGTGAAATTAATAATAAGTTAGTCCCACTTCCAAGTATTGTAAGTGAAATAAGCATTTTTATCAAATTGGTTTTGTACATCAATCCATATAATCCAACGATTATTAAGAAAAATGCCGTTATAAATTGAAATGCAATCATTAGCTATCACCATTTTTTTTAATAGCACATTCGGAACGAATGTGCGTATGAGAAAATCTTTGATTTTCGATAGCCCATTCGGAACGAATGTGCGTATGAGAAAATCTTTGATTTTCGATAGCCCATTCGGAACGAATGGGCGATGTACATTCGGAACGAATGTGCGATATTTCTATTTCATTTTTTGAGTTTGAAATGTCTTCAACTCTTTGAATTGAAATATCTTCAAAAAGTCCAAGTAAAAATACAGCTGTTGTAATTCCTGCAAATACTTTGATACCTACTGCAATATTCATTAACATAATCCCTCCTGCTGAAAATAAAGTACCTGCTTCTCCAAAAAAAAGAATTTTATCATGTAGTATTACATTATAAAAAAATGCAGTTCCAATACCAAAAAATCCAATTCCTATAAACGCAAGTGCTCCACCAGATTCAATAATTGCGAATATTTTTTTATTAAAGATTTCATTTTTAATTTTTTTACCATGTGCAACAAATAAAAGCACCATACTTGAGGCTATAATTACCCCTCCTTGAAAACCTCCGCCCGGCGTTAAGTGCCCATTTACAATTATAAACAATCCATACACAATTATAAATGAAAAAAGAATATTAGACATTGTTCTAACAATTACTGACATTGAATTGTTTTTACTCATTTTTTTAACCCTCTAAGAACTGCTGCACATCCAGTTATGGCAGTAAGTAATACTGTCGCCTCTCCTATTGTATCAAATGCACGATAATCAAATAATATTGCAGTCACAATATTGAAGCTACCTGTTTCATTTATGGTATGCATTATAAAATATCCATCAACTAATCTTTGGTACTCAGAAGGCATTCCAAATGGATGAAGTCCAAAAGGCGTGGATGCTATAAAAAATATGATTGCAATTATTAAAAGTGATGCAAATCCTAAATGTTTTTTTACATTATTTGTACTTTTCATAAACTATGCCTCTTCCTCCATTTGTTTAGTTTTTGAAATTGTTATTACAAATATTGCAGTCATAACTCCTGCCCCAACTACACCTTCGGCAAGGGCTACATCAGGTGCATGAAGCATGTAAAATTGTAATGCCAAAAGAATGCTTACAACAGAAGATGCAATAGTGGCTGCAATTAAATTTTTAAGATTTATTGCATAAATAGATGCAATCATAATTCCCATCAATAACATATATCTTGCAATTAAATCAAGAGTGGTATTATCAATCATCTTTTTGACTATCCTCCTCTAATGCATCCACAATTGCAAATTTTGGCATTACTCCACTTTTATGTGCAGATTTTGCAATAGCATGAGAACCAACAGGATTTGTGACCATTAATAATATTAGCGCAATAAGCGTATGTGCTGCCATTGTAATATATTTCATATTATTTTCAGTATGCCATGAATATAAACCATATGCAATCACAGCAAGTGATATTCCCATAACTCCAAGTGTAGCACAATTTGTTCCTGCATGTAATCTTGTATATACATCTGGAAATCGTAAAACTCCAATACTTCCAAGTAAATTAAATATAACTCCCATTATTAACAAAATTACTATGATTTCAAAAATCAATTCAAATCACCTTCTACATATTTAGATATATAAAGTGTGCCTATAAATGAAAGTAAAGTATAAACTATTGCAACACTTATATAAATCTCTCTTCCAAATGCTGCTGCAAGTACAATCATAATAGATACAATAAGAGTGTTTAGTGTATCAAGTCCAACCATTCTATCAGGAATAGTTGGACCGATAAATATCCTAATTAGTGCAAATATACAGCAAAATAATAATAAAACTGCAACAATTAAAAATAGTGTTTGAAAATTCATTCAGCAATCCTCTTAATCCATTTTTCAAAGCTTCCGCTCACTGACTCCGAATTTTTAGGTTCTTTTTCTTTAACAGAAATACAATGGATATAAAAATCGTTTGTATCTTTGTTTATATCAACAGTAAGTGTACCTGGTGTTAAAGTTATAGAGTTTGCAAGCATAGTTTTTCCAATATCTGTTTTTAAATCAGTTGGAATTTTTACTATACCTGGATTGATTTTTCCTGTGATAACCCTAAGTGCAACATCGATATTAGCTTTTATAAGATCAATTAAAAATGGAATAATATATGCAATGAATGAAAACCATCTAATAGGATTTAACATTCTTGTATTTGAACCTATTAAATAATTTTTTCCTATTACACCTACAATAAAAGATATTGCAATACCCATTATAATTTGCTCTTTGCTAATTGTAAAAATATTACCTGTGCCTATTGCTAGTAGAAGGTAAAAACTTAAAGCTGCAACCATTGTTGCAATGAATTTTAACAAAAAGATCACCTTATCCGTTTTTAGTTTTTAGTAGTACATTAACGCTCGTTCAAAATGATGCAAGCATTTATATATAATCTATGTGAATATACAATCCAACTTTTTCCGTTTTTAGTTATTTACTGCATATAATTTATAAAATTATATACTCAGAGAAATTTCTAATTTCTCGTAACTCATTTTTAAAGAGAATATGCGTTTATTTATATTATATACAGAGAGAAAATTTTAATTTCTTGAAGTGGATTTCTATTCTACATGAATATTCATGTAGAATGCATATAATGATTGTAATCATAAATAAAGTATTGCACTATGCGATAGTATTATGTATTTAAATACATTAAAATTTTCATCTATAAATTTTATTTTCGCATAATTAGTAAGCATATATACATAAAAAAACTTTCCCTGTGTAAATTTGGTGTTTATTTGCTTCATAGATAGGTAAAAATCATACTTTATATACTAACGCTCGTTCGTTCGAAAACAAAATTTCTCCAAAGGAGAAATTTTTAGAAGGAAATTCTCTTTGAGAATTTCCTGAATCAAAGATTTTCTTAAACTCATTCTGAAAGAATGAGTGTTTACGCTCGTTCGTTCGAAAATCAAAGATTTTCTTAAACTCATTCTGAAAGAATGAGTGTTTACGCTCGTTCGTTC
>JAAXQB010000273.1 GCA_012329085.1 Methanosarcinales archaeon
AAAGATCAAGAATTATATAAAGGTGCAAAAGTTACGATTGGTGACAAAACTGGTGTAATAAAGGATAAAATTGGTCGTAAAATTCGTATTGATTTTAATCACCCATTTGCAGGAAAAGATTTAATTTATGAATATACTATTGAAGAAAAATTAGAGGAAGACATTGATAAGATTAAAGGACTATTTTCATCATATATAAGATGGAATGAAGTAGAATCTATATCAATTGAAAATAAAATAGTTACAATCGTAATTTCAAAAGATTTATCTTTCAATAAAAAATGGTTGTATTTAAAACAAGTTATTGCTTCTGGCATTCTTGAAAATATAGATATTAATAGTGTTAATTATGTTGAATCATATAGTCTCGAACCTATAGAAAAAAATCAATCTCTGCAAGAGAAATTGGAATCATGTGCATGTGAGTGTGAATCTAATTCAAGTGAAATAGAATCAGATTGTTGTGAGTGAATCTACAATTAAAATAAATCAAATAATAAAAATTAGCAAAGATTTCAATTTTTGCTAATTATATTTCAATTTATTTACAATAAAATTAATGTAAAGTAAAAATTTTAATTTCCCATATATTTTGCTGATGTGGCCCAGCGGACTACGGCGCCGGTCTTGAAAACCGGTAGTGCTACGCACTGCGTGAGTTCGAATCTCACCATCAGCGTTTTATTTTTTTAAATTATACAAGGGTGTGGAAAGTGAGGTCTATTTGTATCAGAGATTATTTAATCAATATTAGTTTTTAATAGTATATAATTTACAAATACATATTTCTCAAAGAGAAATATTTCTTCAAGAAAATCTGCAAGATATGTGAAGATAAAACTCAT
The DNA here is from genome assembly GCA_012329085.1 of Methanosarcinales archaeon. Next base: position 846 of record JAAXQB010000273.1, read on the forward strand.
AGGTTCTTTAAATTTAACTAAAATATTAGCATCGCTTGTTTCTTTTTGCACATTACTGACATAGGACTAAATATTACAATACTCTTTATGTTAAATCTTTCTTCTAATGTTTTTTTACTATATATAATTTATAAAATTATATACTCGGAGAAATTTCCAATTTCTTATTTTGCCCCATAATTTCTTTTAGATTGTCAATATTTTTCATAATTTGTTACTAAATTAAATTTAATATAAAAAGAGTTTATGATAATAAATTAAATGTCATAATCTTATTTATTTATAATGCATTGTAATAAAATAGCAATAGCCAAATATCAATCATATTCAAAACAATTATCATGATAATAATAGGAGTTGGAGTTAGTCCCGATACATTAACAAAAGAAGCAATAGAGGCTATTGAAAATGCATCAATAATCTACGGCTCAAAAAGAGCAATCGAAATTGCATCAAGATATATAAAATCCAATTCAAATGAAATTACAGATTATAAATCATTGCATCTTTTACCATCTAATGCCATTATATTATCAACAGGCGACCCTATGCTTTCAGGTCTTGGCAAATATGCAAATAAAAAAGACACGGTGATAGCTGGCATATCTTCATTACAAATTGTATGTGCACGATTAAAAATTAATCTTACAAATCTTGCAATAATTACGGCACATGGAAGAGAAACAGATATTGCAAAAAAAGAATTTATAATAGAATTAAAGCTTGGAAAAAATATATTTTTATTGCCTGATAAGTTATTTGGAGTGAAAGAGATAATAAAAATCATTAAAAACAATAGTAATAATCTATATGATATATTTATTTGTGAAAATCTTGGGATGGATTCTGAACGGATTGTGTATGGCACAATTGATAATCCACCTTCAAATAATTCAGATTTGTTTTGTATCATGGTTGTTAAAATTTAAAATGAATTTAAAAAAACCAAGTACGAGAAATTAAAAAAAATTTCTCTGAGTGTATAATTTTATAAATTAGATACCACGAGAAAACATAGAATGACAAATCATTCATTTCAATAATCTATTGCATCTCTAATAGGCTCAAGCATATAGTTTAAATATTTTGCAGCACTTAACTTTAAATCCATTGCATGAATTGAATTTGATAAAAACAAAGATTCAAGTTCTTCATAACTTTTACAAGCCAAATCTCCCCCATATTTTTCAGGTATTTCAAATAGTACTTCATCATATTTTTCAAATATAAAATATTTAAACAAATCAAGAACAGGATTATCAACAACCACTCCTGCTGGACAAAATGCTTTTTTAAGTTTTTTATTAACTACTTCTTCACTATCATCGATTGAAATATAATTATTTTCTGACGAGGACATTTTTTTCCCATTAAGCCCAAGCAATATTGGTAAATGGATGCATATCGGTGGATTTGGTAGTAATTCCCGTGCAAGCATATGGATTTTTCGTTGATCTATTCCCCCTACTGCCACATTACATTTGAGCATATCAATATCAACAGTCTGCATAATAGGGTATAACATTTGAGACACCATTGGTTTATCCATGTTTCTTCCAACTTCATCCATACTTCGTTTTGCCCTATTCAATGAAGTTGATAATGAAAATTCCAAAACCTTTAAAGAATACTCTTTATTAAGCTGAAAATCAGTGCCATATATAAATCTTGTATCTTTTGAAAGCCCAAGTGCAATAAAACATTTTTTATTATAATCTGCAATTTCTTTTACTTCTTTAAGTGTTCCTTTTTTATTCAAATATGCATGTAAATCTGCAAGAAGTATAATAATTTCAAACCCTTGTTTTTGCAAATCTATCAATTTATTTACAGTTAATACATGCCCAAGATGAATTTTTCCACTTGGCTCATAGCCTGCATAAGCTATTGGTTTTTCAACTTCATTTATCAATTTATTATATTCATCTTCTGTGACAATTTCTGTTGTATTTTTTTTTATTAATTCAAATTCGTTTATCATGTCAATTTTTTAAATTTTAATAACTTTTTTTATCTATTTGCAATCGAGAAATGAGATAACATACATTCGTTCAAAAGTTAAAGATTTTTTTCATAGCTCGTTCGGAAAGCTCATTCGGAAAGCTCGTTCGGAACGAATGAGCGTATGAGAAAATCTCTGATTTTCGAACGAACGAGCGTTAGTATATAATTAAAAATATTCTCAAATTTCGTATTTAAGAAGTTTATTTAATAACATATCACCTTCATTTGATTTAAATGTTGGAATTTCCCAATCTTGAACAACTGTTTTACGCGTTGATGATATTTTTTTATTAATTTTTTTATCATATACGAAAAATTTTTGATTTCCGTTTTTTAATAATTCATATGGTTTGCGATAAATCATTATGCCCCTTCGTTGCCATGTAGGGACATCATTCATGTTTATTCCATACTCAAACAATAGTTCATGCAAATCTTCTTCTTTTTTACCTTTCAAAAATTTAACTGCGTCCATTTTATTATACCCATTTGACAATAAAGTATAATATCCATACGAATTGACACAATTTCGCCATGCTTCATCTTGCCTCCATGATAAATACTTCATTATAAGGTCTTTATTTATTGGTATTACCCTTGAATCTAATGATATTGGATTTTTAAGTTTAAGTAAAATAGAAAGAGTACTACTTAGGTAGCTTGGAATAATTGAATTTAGTTTTTCAATTCTTCCATTAAAAGGAACTTCTGTAAATAAAAAACTAATTTCATCTGAAAAAAAGTATGCAAGTGTAGGATTGAGTCCACCTTTTTTAAAAAAAAGTTCTATTGCATCAGCCATCGTTGATGCAAATATTTGATCGTAAGGCTTTTCACATTTAAGCGAATTTAGTGTATTTTTAAATTTTCGACCATCAATACGAATCATTACAGGTGGTATGCATCGCAAATTTGCATATATTTCCCGTTCTTTCATATTTTTTTTAAATCTACCACTGTTTAATCTATGTATTATGCATGTATGGATTTTCCAACTACATCTCTTACAATTACAATATCACCAATAGACACTATTAATCTATATGGGATAAGAATTCCAGGAGTTGGTACATCGTGTATAGTTCTATTTATATCGAAAAGACCAAGTTCGGTAACTTTTCTTTTATTTACATCAATTACAATGTCATTAATTTTTCCAACATAAATTCCTGATTCAGTATAAACATTTAAGCTAAATAGAGATGATATTTCTGTTTTCATAGATTTGTACCCATTATTTATAAATTATATATATACATTATCCTTCTTATATAAAGGTATTGTGTAAAATAATTAAAATTCAAAAATTTAATGTTTTAATGCTTTGTTTTACACTTCTAACAGATTTAGAAATTAAGCTCTGTTGACTCTCAGTCAATGAAATTTCAATTATATCTTCTATGCCTTTTTTACCCAATTTTACAGGCACACCAAGATAAACATCTTTTTCCCCATATTCTTCATTTAAATATGCCGCCGCAGGAAGTATTCTCTTTGAATCTTTAATCACAGATTCGACCATCTTTGCAATAGATGCAGATGGTGCATAAAATGCACTGCCCGTTTTCAAATATTTTACAATTTCAGCCCCTCCATCAATCGTACGATTAACTATGGCTTCAATTGTTTTTTCTGACATTAATTCTGATATTGAAATTCCACATACTGATGAATGTTGTGGCAATGGAATCATAGTATCTCCGTGCCCTCCAAGAACCATTGCATCCACATCTCGTACAGAACAATCAAGCTCCATTGCAATAAATGTTTCAAACCTACTAGAATCCAAAACCCCACTCATACCAAAAACACGATTTGGTTCAAATTCAGTATATTTTAGCGTAGCATAGGTCATTACATCTAATGGGTTTGTCACTGTAATTACTATTGATTTTGGTGCATACTCTTTTATATTTTCTGTGACAGATTTTATAATTCCTGCATTAATTTTAAGTAAATCATCTCTACTCATACCGGGTTTTCTAGGAATTCCTGCTGTAATTACCACAATATCTGAATGTTTAATATCTGCATAATCGTTTGTTCCAATTATATCAACATCATAGCCCATAATAGGACTTGCTTGCATAAGGTCAAGTGCCTTACCTTGCGGAATTCCTTCTGCAATATCCACCATAACAAGATTTCCAAGTTCTAATTCTGCAAGTCGTTGAATTGTTGTTGCACCAACATTGCCTGCACCAATTACTGTAATTTTTTTCATTTTCTTTATATCTCCTTTAAATTTATTATTTCTTTATATATTTTATTCAATTCATCTACAACTCTTTCATTTTGCAAATCCGTTCCAATTGTAATTCTAATTAGAAAATCTCCTGCGCCTCTAATTGAACTGCAATCTCTCACAATAATTCCTCTTTTAAGCAACGCTTCTGACACTTCCTTTGAATTTAATGGAGTTGTATCCACCATTACAAAATTTGCCATAGATTCATACACTTTAAATAAAATATTATTTTTTAAATATTCCCTTCCTCTTTTACTTAATTCAACACTTTCAACCACATGCTCTGTATCTGAAAGTGCAGAAACTGCAGCATTAATTCCCATTCCACTTATACTAAATGGTGGTGAAACTTTCATATATTCTTTTTTAAGCCAAGCAGGCATAATCCCATACCCAATTCTTAAACTTGCAAGCCCAAACACTTTTGAAAATGTTCTTCCAATAATTAAATTATCATAATCTTTAACAAGGTCCGAAAGATTACTTTCTGCAAATTCTATATATGCTTCATCAATAAACACAAAACAATTTACAGATTCGATTATTTTTCGTGCATCTTTTTCAGAAATAAGTTCGCCTGAAGGATTATTTGGAGAACATAAAAAAACAATTTTTGTTTTTGAAGTTTCGGCATTTAATATCGCATCAACATTGATCGAAAAATCCGAATTTCGCTCAACAAATATAGGTTTTGCATCATTCGAAAATGCCGATATTTCATAATATATGAATGTTGGAATTGGAATAATAACTTCATCATCTTTTGAAACTATAAGCCTCATAAGATTGTCAATCAATCCATCCATTCCCGGACCAGATGCCACAATATTATCTTTTGGAAAGTTTGTATATTCAGATAATGCACAAACAAGTTCGTATGCATCAACAGAAGGATATATATTTATAGTTTTGGAATGTGAATGCAATGCATCTATTGCTTTTGGAGATGGTCCAAGAATATTTTCATTTGAACCTAATTTTATTACAGAATCTGGACTTACATCATAAAGGGCTACAATTTCGTCAATAGATTTACCGGGTTTATATTCTTTAATATTTTGAACACTTGATTTCAATAAATCATACATTTTCAATGACATTCACCACTTCATCAATTTCTTTTTTTGTAATTACAAGCGGTGGAGCAATTCGTATAACAGATTCTGAAATACAATTCAAAAGCACACCTTGCCTTTCTGCATGCGATATAATATCGGCACATTTATATTTAGAATTTATTGTAATTCCAATCATAAGCCCAATACCTCTGACTTCAATTATAATGTCATTAGATATAGCATTAAGTTTATTCTTAAAATATAAACCCATTTCTTTTGATTTTTGGATAAGATTTTCTTCTTTTATAGCTTTGATAGAACCAATTGCTGCGGCACATCCCAATGGATTTCCACCAAAAGTTGAAGCATGTTCCCCTTTATCAAATGATATGCCTTCCTTTGATGCAATGGCACCCATTGGAAATCCACCTCCTATTGCTTTTGCCATTACCATGATATCTGGTTCTATTTTTGAATGCTCTTTACAAAACCATTTACCAGTTCTACCAAATCCTGTTTGCACTTCATCTAAAATTAAAAGAGTATCAGTATCATCACAAATCTCACGAACCTCTTTTAAATAATCTTTTGATGGAATATTTATGCCACCTTCGCCTTGCAATGGTTCAAGAATAACAGCTGCCGTGTCATTTGTAATTGATTTTTTTATGGAATTGGAAAGATTATATGGCACAAATGAAACTTTTTGTATCAAAGGCTCAAATGGAGTTCTATATTTTTCAGTGTGAGTGACACTTAATGCCCCCATAGTTCTTCCATGAAATGAGTTTTTTGCTGCAATAAAATTTTTCTTTTTTGTTGTTATTCGTGCAAGTTTCATTGAGGCTTCTATTGCCTCAGTTCCTGAATTGCAAAAAAATACCCTTTCTAATTTACTGATTTCTGTTAGTTTTTCTGCAAGGTTTGCTTGAATTTCTGTATAATACAAATTAGATACATGAATTAACTGTTCTGCCTGAGTTTTGATTGCATCTACTACGAAAGGATTGCAATGCCCTACATTATTTACAGCAATCCCAGATACACAATCTATGTACTGTTTTCCAGATTTATCAAAAACAGTCGAACCAATTCCATTTTGTAATACAATTTGTCTTCTGTTATAGTTTTGCATTACAAATTTTGCATCTTTACTAATAATATTTTCACAATTCAATATTTTATTTTTACCAATATTTTCTGACAAGTAATTACCTCATTTAATTTATATTTTCAACTTATAAATTTAATGGCTTATTTACATATATATGTTACATATGTATGCCACATACGAATCTATGTGATTTTAAAGAAATTGAAATTTTTCTCAGTATGTAATAAACGCTCAGAACATTCAATCACGAGCTTTATAAAATATATACTAACACAAAGTTTTATAAATGCGTATAGTGTATTGTATAGAAAAGTTATTCTTTCTTTTATGCAATTACAAAAAATTAAATTTTTTCTCTAACTTAGTCTAAATAAAATAAACGCTTGTTTGTTCGAAAATCAGAGATTTTCTTAAACTCATTCTGAAAAGTTTGAGTGATTACGCCCATTCGTTCGAAAACAAAATTTCTCCAAAGGAGAAATTTTTAGAAGGAAATTCTCTTTGAGAATTTCCTGAATCAGAGATTTTCTTAAACTCATTCTGAAAAGTTTGAGTGATTACGCCCATTCGTTCGAAAATCAAAGATTTTCTCAT
>JAAXQB010000242.1 GCA_012329085.1 Methanosarcinales archaeon
GAATATATTTTTAAATTTATATATTAGAATAAATTTTATTCAAGAAAAAAAAATAATGGAATTGGTTTTATGCTTATGGCATAAAATCCAATTCTCGTTTGCTTTATAATCTTATAGATTATACAAAGGCTTGAAGTCGTAAAAAGTCAATATATGCTGCTTCTATTGGAGCTGGGTCGTTGCGTGTGAAGAAGTATATGAATTCGTCCCCTTCAATTCTGGTAGAGAATTCTTGTACATTAAGACCTACTAGATAGTTAGCCCAATTAGCTTTTAAGCCAGCATCTTTAACAACTGCGGTTTTTATTGATAAGAAATTCGTATAATCAGCTGTATTTTCCTCAGCATCAATAATTGTATCATTAGTGAATATTGCTTTAAGAGTTGTTATATTATACTCAGGTATTTTAACACCATTCATGTAAAAAGATGTAACATTCTCAGTAAGATTAGTAAGACCCTGACCATCGGTGTTAGTAGCCTCAATAAAAGCATTCAACATACTATCAGTAGGATCTGCTTGCACAATAAATCCAATTGCTCTTCCACAGGTTCCCATTACACCAACATCTGCAATTCCTTCACTTACTGCGAATGGATTGTTTTCACAGCATATTGCATGTCTAAGTATTCCAACTCCTGGATTTGCGTGTGTGAAATCTACTGAAAAAGGTCTAAGTAGTTCCCATTCACAATCACAAGATCCAAGTTCAATCATAGCTTTTGATGCGTCTCCTACTTGATCTGCATCTGCTTGTTCTCCTACATCTTCCCCAACAACTCCCATCATTACACCGATTGTTGCAGCTCCAACAACTGCTACTACGACAAGGATAAGTGATGCTACTACTGGTGATACTGCGCGTGTATCTTTTACGATACTATTATATATTGATTTTAGATTCATATATTTATTTTGCTCCTATTTTATTTTAGATTTTGTTTAGATTTTGTTTGTAAGCCTAACTTTATTTAATTTAAGTTTAATCTATCTTTTACATAATATTCATATAAATACCATGTTAGATTAGCTAAACTAAATTTTAAAAACTTGCAATAAATATAAATACTATTACGCACATAATATAAATATAAGAGTGATAATCTATATAGTAAATCGTGTATTGGATTACGATGGATTATTTGCTCTGTATATTATCAATGAATGTAATTAATAAATTCAATATTGCTTATTTTAAGTTTATCTTACATTAAGCATAAGCAATCTATCCATAAGACCATACTTGTATTTTAGTATATCTAAATGATTTAGCTTGCTCGAAGCTTTATAATATGTACAATACTATTTATAACTTTCGTCATGCGTTTTTTCATAAAATTTCATCTATTGCAATTGATTTTAGTATATTTTTAGGATTTATTTAACTTTTCCTAATAAATTAAAGTTACGATTTTGAAAAATACTAAATATTTAAAAATATTAAAATCATTAGGTAGAACGATTATTTTAAAAAATAAAAAATATTAGGTTTTTATTCGTGCCGCATAACTTTTTTTTGTTTCACTTAATTTTTTTTAAAATAATTTTAAATTTTTAATCCAATATATTATTTTAAATTTTTTTTTTAATATCATTATACTATAAATAATAAATTAAATATTACTATTAATAAATATTAAAAAATACTTAATTATATTTCAATTATACATAATTAATATCATTATATTTAACTATTTTTTAATATGCCTATTAATTAATATATAAAATTTAATCATAAAATAAGTTATAAAGATTTTATTTAACATAATTTAGAAAGCTCGTTCTGAACGCTCTGAGCGTTTATTAGTATTAATAATTGTTCAGTTGTAGAAAAAAATTGAAAGGTTAATTTTTATCTAACTATATTTATACATAATTTTAACTTATTTTATCGGTTACACTACCATAGTTAAAAAATATAATATAAATATAGCTAAATAATATTAATTTCTTTAAAATTTATTATCATATACTATAAGAATGAAGATACAATGAATTCCAATTATATGAATTTTATAAAAAAATTATAGTCCATGGGGGGGTTGTAGGTGAGATGGTACATATTACCATAGTATATAGAATAAACGAGTTATCAAAAACATATGTTTTTAAAAAATGAAAAATATCATTCATACATAGTATAAGAATAAATAGTCTTTTTAATGAAATATTTAAAAAAAATTCGATTTTAATGTATAATATAACTAATAGTAATAATATTTATAATAATTATTACTAATGAGTTGTTTTTCTAACAAACGGTTAATTTTTCTGAAAATATAATATTAATATTATAAATTATATATAATTAAAAATTTAAAATATTTTATACATAGTTTATAGTTCATAATTAAATAATATTTTAATTTAATATACATTATTTAATCTATTAAATTAAATTTATATTTAATACATTTATAGTATAATTTATATTTATTTAATATCAATAAAATAAAATCAAAATACAAATTATATGTAAGAAAAGTGAGAGTTAAAAATAACATGTATAGAATTTTCTTTTTTTAAGTACCTTGTTTATAATACCTAAGTTTGTAAAATACATATTTAAAATCAATGACATTAATTAACTTTTCTCTGGAATCCAATTAAAATTGATTAACTCGAACTATTGAATTATCAAATCACATCACAGAAAACAATTTTGTTTTTATTGCATTCATTTATTCAACTGCAATACTAACTTGATTTAAATCCCTATCACTCATGAAAGTAAATTTAATAATAGCAAAAATACATACACAAATATTGGAAATAAAAAAATAAAAAAAAAATTCACGCTCTTGAAAAATTAGGTAAGTGGCACACAATTTGTGAAAGTGAGCAAAAAGTTCTTGAAGATTTTTCAGATGCATTTATCAATAAATTATTATTGAAATCTATAAAATCATTGAAATTGGCTACAGACAATGATAATAATGCGTTATTTCGATGCTGTAATAAAAGTTTTTAATTTAAATATTTGAGACGAGAAAATTTTAATTTTTCATATACTAAAAAATCATTTTTAATTTAAAATCATAATTGAAATAAACCCATAGGGAAATCGAAATATGCATTAATATAATAAATATATACCAATCAATATATTATATTGAATTTTTTTCGTATCAATTGAAATATACATTGATACAATAAATATAAGTATTATTAAACTATTTGTGTATATGCATATATAAAGCATGCATAAGAAAAAATATAAAAACAAAAACAATATTTTTAGTTATCTTAATAATATTACTTAGTTTAGCATCAATTAATATGTGTAAAAAATACAACGCTTGAATTAATAGAAAATTCATTTACTCCAACATTTACAAAATTAAAATAAACGAGAAAATAGAAATTTCCCTCAGTGTATAATTTTACAAGTTATATATAACGCACATTCTCCTTCGGAGAATTTGCTAATAAAAAAATAAATACTTATGAATAAAAAAATAATAATAATTGGAATGCTTATTATGATATTGGCAACATTAACTGCAGGATGCATTGGAACATATGTAGTAGATGAATATAGATCTATAAATAATGGTAAAGAAATCTCTTATTCACTTACAGAAGGAACATATCAAATTTCAATTAGTTCTGATAGGAATCTCAATATTAATATAGTAGGTCATGTTAATGTAGATGGCATAAAGACATTTGATAGGACTATAATATTAGATAGAGATACAAAACTTATTATTGAAAATCCATTTAATTTATTTGGAAATTCTGCAGAAGTAAGTATTACTGTTTATAAATAAGGTTTATTATAATAAATTTGTATGTGTTGATGGATGTTGTATATTTTAATATATTTTATATATATATATATATATATATATATTGTAAATCAACATAAATGAATTGATTTATTAAAATAATTAATTCCATTAATACCCCATAAAACATTATTTTAAACCAATAATTTTTAAATCAATCAAATATTTATCAATAAAATATGCAAGCCTTTATATTTTTTATTATCCATAATTTATATAATGATACACTTAACACTCGTTTTTTACAAGAATGAGTTATAAAAAGTTTAATTTTATAGATTTTTTTATTGTGTATAACTTGTTAAAGTTATATACTCAAAGAAATTTTTAATAGCTTATTCGGAACGAATAAGCGTTATCTTGTTTATAATTTTATATTACTCCTTTAACCATTAGCTTATATCCAAGTTCTAACTCTAATTTAACAACCATCTCCAGTAAGTTGAACACTTTCATCAAATTTTAAATGTGTTTTTGAATTTCCAACATTAACTTTAACATTATCACATCCAAAAAATTGTTCAATCATTGTTTTTGGCAATCCAATATTTGATATTTTGCCAGATTCCATAATTGCAACACGGTCACATATTTTTTGCAAAAATTCCATATCATGAGATACAATTATAAATGTACAGTCCATTTTTTCACGAGCCATTAATATTGAATTTGAAACATCTACTTTTGTAATTGGATCCATAGTGCCCGTAGGCTCATCCATAATTATTATTTTTGGCTCTTTAATAAGAACTTGTGCGAGTGCTATCCTATGCCGCTCTCCTTCGCTAATTTCTTCTGCCATATTAAATAATATTGATTTTGCTCTTGCTTTTGTAAATCCAATTGTAGCAAGAGTTTTCATGGCTTTTCTAATTCCAAGTTCATACGGCAATTTAAGCCCTATTGATTCAGTCAGATTGTCAATAACAGTTCTTCCGGGATATAGCCCATATTCTTGATGTAAAATTCCCATATATTTAACCGCTCTTCCTCTAAAAAGTGGACCGGGTTTTGTCATATCAATCCATTCGCCCCCAATCTCAACATTAATATCGCCTCCAGTAGGTTGCACAACTCCAATTAATATTTCCGAAGTAGTAGTCTTTCCTGAACCACTAACCCCTGCAATACCAAAAATTTCACTATTGTTCACTTCAAATGAAACACCATTTACAGCATTAACAACCCCTCTTGTAGCCGAAACATATTTTTTTACAAGATTTTCAACTTTGATTATAGGCTTACCTATTTTATACTCATATTCTTTTTCAACGATACCTGCAAGTTTTATAAATTCATTCACAATCTTTTTTGGAGAGCCTTCATCGATAACTTCTCCATTTTCAAGAAGTATTACTTTATCTGCCATTTGGTCAATAATTTCTGGCCAATGAGAAGTAATAATCATTGTCATATTATTTTCATTTACAGAATCCATTATAACCTTATGAACAACTTCAGAAATATGAGGATCAAGAGTTCCAGTAGGTTCATCTGCAAGAAGTAAGATTGGATATTTTACAAGCTGTCTTGCAAGAACAATTCTTTGTTTTTCTCCGCCACTTAAATCTCGTGCTAAATGCATTAATCTATGGGACATTTGAACTTTTTCTATGATGTCTATGGATTTATCCATTACATCGTCTTTTTTATATCCAATTTCATTGAACGAATTTGCAACATTGTCAAGAACTGAAATATCCCCATATAATGCAAATGTTCTTTGTAGCATGATTGCCGTTTTTTGTATAACTGCTCTTCTCTCATTACTATGTAAAGAAGATTTTACAAAATCCACTTCATAGGGTTTAAATGTTTTATTACAACAATTGCATATACTATTTACTTTACTTGGTGGTTTTATAGATTTACAATTTTCACAATATGCCAAATGGTAAATTATGTTACCTGATATTTCTTCGTATTTTTCCATTCCTCTAATTGCATGCATAAGAACAGTTTTACCAGCCCCACTTCGTCCTAAAATACCAACAACATCCCCTTCGTTGATAGTTAGATTTACATTTTTTAAAACTTTTGTACCATCAAATCCAATATTTAAATTTTTAACTTCTATAAAAAGCATTATTGCCTCCTTTGTTTATTTTTATGTTAGCATATAATTTGTAAATACACATATTTTAATGAAATGCGTATTTAAGAAAATAAATAGTTCAAATAAATAAAATTTCAAAAACTGTTAATATTTTTTTATAAGTTTTTTTACTGCATATAATTTATAAAATTATATACTTAACAATCATTAACGCTCAGAACATTTCGAACAAGCTGTCGAATAATGTTCATTCGTTTCGAATGAGCAAACGCTCATTTGTTCCAAATGAGCTATCAAAGATTTTCTTTAACATTCATTCTATTTCCAAGAATGAGCTTCCAAATAAAATAATGTTCAAAAAAATTTCTAATTTCTCGTAGCTCGCTTAAGAATATTCTGAATGTCAATATACAATTTATGAAATTATATGTTTAAGATAATTTTCATTTTTTGGAAAAATAATTTTTTAACATATTAACTTAAATTTTATTTTTATTAACTGATGTTACGCACTCAAAAATGGATGAATTGCTAATTGGATGCAGATTAACGCAGATGAATAGGTGCAATCGATATTTAAATATAATGATTTAGTATTATATGAATTTTGTAAAAGAGTAATTTATCAAAGCCACAGACATAAAAGTTTGACATCCATTTAATTTAGCACTATATCGCTCATTCGTTCAAAAATTAAAAATTTTTTCATACGATTATTTGTTCGAATAACGCCCATTCATTCCGGATGTGCTATCAAAGATTTTCTTAAACTCATTCGTTCCAAATGTGCTTTACGAATGTGCTATTGGAAGTTGAATGCAAAACCTTTAATAAATTAAGGATGTGTGATTTTCTACAAAAATCTGCGTAAATTTGCGTTCTAAAAATTTTTAAAATTGCGTAAATGTCTAAATTAAAAATTAATAAGGTGCAATGGTTGTTTGCGTAACATCAGTTATTAATATTAACTAATCACATATTTAAGTTACTAATTGAAAACCAATTAAATGAAATATTTTATTAATCGATGTTAGGTATTATTTAAACTATATTCCAAATCAAGCCATAAAATAATATTTTTTATAGCTCATTTAGAACGAATGATTGTTAACATATAATTTATAACATTATATATTGAGAGAAATTTTTTAATTTCTTGTATTGGCGTTAAATTCTGAATATTACAACATGTATTAGATTGGTTTAAATCAAATAATAAGCCCATAATATCAAAAGATGGATAGTATTTGAAATAAAAAAAAAGGATAAAAAATAATTTTTTTGTAGAATTTTTATAGTATATAATAGACTTGGTTCGCATAATAAGCCAAAATTTAACCTTAACATAGTGATTTATAACTAAAAGTCAAAATCTACTCGCCACATATTGAAATATGAGTTAATATGCATGCCTAAATCTATTTTTTATTGCCATAATTTATAGAATTATGGCAAAGAGACAATTTTCAATTTTCTAAAAAATTGACGCAATCTATCGTATATTTCGATGTTTATACATTTCCTCTTCTAGCGTAAGTTGTTCGATAATATAGAATTGCCCTTCTCTCAATCCTCCGCAAAGAAAACCAAATGCATCTGAATAGGCATTATCTACTAACATATAATATTCACCTTCGAGTTCATAATACACAAGTTCGCCCAACATATCCGCAAACTCTTGTGGAGTTCCACCCATTGAAACAATAGCAATTGCATGGTCTATTTCTCTGCCTTCTGCATTAACTGAAGCTACATATGCAGAAACTCCAAAATGATTGAAAAATGCTACTTGAATAATTGCCATATCTTCGCAATCTCCTGCTCTTTCTATCCAAGTCTCGTGTGGTGTTTGTACGAAATCAGCACCAGGCCTTCCATCTCCTACGGGAAACCCACCGGGATTTTGCTCATTTTCACAATCCCATCTATAAACAATATTATCTTCTACCCAATAAAAGAAATCCTGCGATTCTCCAAGATCAAGTTCCCCATTTCTATCAATATCAAAC
>JAAXQB010000327.1 GCA_012329085.1 Methanosarcinales archaeon
ATAGCACTCATTTTTATACTATGGCACGAATGCATAGATTATATAAACGATATGCATTAATGTAAAATATAATTTATATAATTAAGCAACTATAATAAATTTTACATTGTTTGACACATACGAAATAACGCTCATTCGTTCCGAATAAGCAAACGCTCATTCGTTCCGAATGAGCTATTAAAAATTTCCATCAGCATGTAACTTTATAAGTTATGTATAACGTACATTCTCCGTAGTAGAATGTGTGTCTAATGTGCTAATAAAAAATTAGATGGCAAACCATTGATAACATCGAAATGACTATTGACGATGAGTTAAAAAAGAATTGCATTCAAATTCTAAATTAAAACTTTGTGCAGCTTATTTTTCAATATATGCTTTTTCTGAATAAAAAAATCTGCATGAATCCTGCGAAAGCTTACGGATATAAGATTTAAAGAACAAACACTATAGCTTTTAATGTATGTGCTAATAAAAAAATAACATGAAAAAATTAAATATAATTATTCCAGTAGCCCCATCAGAACCTATTTCAGTAATGAAAAAATCACTTGAATCTCTTTTAAATTTAAAACAAGATAATTTAATTGTCCATATTACTTATGCAATGGACATTATCAACTCCAACGATTCTCGCATAAATTCATTTTTAGATATTATCAAAAAACATTCCTTAAATCAAAAAGTAAGCATAATAATTAGAAATTATGCACGAGGTCGTAGAGCAGGTGCAACAAATGATGCAATAGACAAAATAAAAACTGATGGTTTGCCTGATTTTTTTGCATTTTTTGATGTAGATAGCAGACCAGATTCAAATTTCCTTATTGAATGTACTACATTACTTAAAAAAAATAATGTTAAAATAGCAAGCGGTTATAGATATATTACAAATTCCAATGAGAGCACAACTTCTTTAATTGTAAGTCTTGAATATGCCATTTTAAAAAATGCACAACAATTTTTAGAACGAATCAATGGATTTAAGCAATTTAATGGATTGATTGGTGTGATGGATGCAAAGCTTTTTAAAGATTTAAAATTTGATGAATTGGCAGCATGTGAAGATGTTATGATGACACAAGAAGTATATCTATTAGGATACAGTGCTGCATTTTCAACTAAAACACGCATAGGAGAACAATCGCCAATTTCTTTAAAAGAATATTACAATCAACGACTTAGATGGATTAATGGTGCATATGAATGTTTAACTCAATATTTATTTAGATTTATAAAATCAAATATCTCAATGAATCGTAAAATTACATGGTTTTTTACAGTCGTAAGCCCATTCATTAGTATTATTACAATTCCATTAATTGTATTTTGTATTTTTACAGTATGGAATGTTAAAAAAAGCATAACTTTTGCAATATTGGGAATTCTTGGGCTTATGACACATGCGGTTATTTTACAAGTTTGCAGTTTGCATGTAATCTATAAAAGATTGTTTAATATTCAAATAGAATGGACTGATACAAGGCGGTCAAATGAGTAAATATAAAAAATTATTTGCAATTGGTTTTGCAATAAGTATCATTTCTACAATTTTGGTATTATTATTTACAATAGATGCAACTACTTTTATTTACCTTAGAAAAATCAATCCTTATTTTTTAATTTTGGCATTGATTATTAATATGCTTTCATGGGTTGTATGGGGATTTCGTATAAAAATATTGGCTAATTCACTCGATAATAATCTTAAACTTATAAATTCCATAAAAATAGTTATAGCAAGTTCATTAGTCGCAGCACTCACGCCTTCTAATATTGGGGGGGAACCTGTAAGATTGCATTTTTTACATAGAAATGGATTGACAATTGGGGATGCAAGTGTAGTTGTACTCGGTGAAAGATTAATTGATGGTCTTTTTATTGGACTTGCAGCACCAATTGCTTTCTTTTTAGCAAAAGATATTATTGAAGATGAGCTTATAAGAATGTTTTTTATGGTGGCAGCTTTGATGCTTTTGATGTTGCTTTGCATTTTTATTTATGGTTTGTTTCACATAAATCATTTTAAAGTCTTTTCCTCTTTTTTTATTAGATTTATTGCAAAGTTAATTGGAAAAACAAATAAAATTGACTATTGGACTAAACTTTTAAATATAATAATCGATGATTTTGATAAAAGTATAAAAAAGATGTTAAATAATAAAGCATCATTATTTATGACAATTCTATGCACAATAGTTTATTGGATATTGATTTTTATTATTCCATCATTTATATTAATTGGTCTTGGTTCATCTCCTATGTGGGTATATTCTATATCAGCCCAGATAATCCTGACACTTATTATGATAATTCCAATTACTCCAGGAGGTTCAGGAATTGCAGAGATTAGCTTCATATCCATTTATGCCGCTTTTGTAGATTCTTCGATACTTGGTGTTGTGGCAGTTGTGTGGAGATTTGTGGCATTCCATAGTACAATCATCATAAGTAGTATAGTTAGTTTGAAACTGTTGCAAGAAGAGGAATTGATTTAAGATGTAATCATTCATAAAATAATGGGCGAGAAAAAAGGAAATTTCTTTGAGCGTCATTCTGAAAAGTTTGAGTGTTAAGTATATAATAAACGCTCAGAGCGTTCCGAACGAGCTTTACAAATTGCATATAACGCCCATTTTCATTCGGAAAATGTGCTAATGAAAAAATGAATGTTAAGAGTATAAACAAAAATATTACAATTTTCTACAAATTAGATCTTATTTTGTAATTGAAACATTTACAAGGCATATAGGGGATAAAAAAGTAACATATTGAAAATAGCATGGCGGTAGAATATCAAGTTTCATTATATCATACGATGAAAGAAATGTTATTGCAATTTTTAGTAATTCGTACCACAATTCGTAGTATGCTCCAAAGCAATTTAGTTCTTAGGATATATAAGAATGTAAAATAGCTTTTTTTCTTTCAATAAATTTATTCAAATAATATACCACAAGGAAAGTCTAACTTCATATATTCTTATTGGATTGAATAACACTACCATTCTTGATACAGTAATTGCTTCTCTTGATGGTGATGTGCCGTTCGTATTTAAAGTATAAATTAGCCCCCTTTGTGTAATATTTACAATCGTAACATTATGAGATATACCTAATTTATTTAAAGATGTATTATTCCATTGACAAG
>JAAXQB010000341.1 GCA_012329085.1 Methanosarcinales archaeon
ACACTATTGATTGTGAATTTGCAGGATATAATAACAATTCTCGCGGAACCATATCAATGGCAAATGCTGGACCAAATACGGGCGGAAGTCAGTTTTTTATCAATCTTGTAGATAATCATTTCTTAAATAATAGACATGCCGTATTTGGTAGAGTTATTGAAGGAATGGATGTTGTTGATGCAATTGGTGCCGTAGAAACTGATGCAGGGGATAGACCCATGGTAAATGTTACTATTGAAACCATAAAAATCACTATAAAATAATCAAACAAATTTAAACTAAAATAATGGAGACTAAAATTATGCAATGGAATACACAACCAGAATTAACTATATCAGAAGATGCAACTTATGTTGCAACATTAAACACTAATAAAGGAGCTATAAAAATAGAATTCTTTAATAAAGATGCACCAATCACAGTAAATAATTTCATATTTCTTACAGAAAAAAAATTCTATGATAATATAATTTTTCATAGAATAATATCAAATTTTATGATTCAGGGTGGATGCCCTCTTGGAACTGGAACTGGAGGTCCGGGTTATTCTATCAAAGATGAATTTTCAAGAAATGTTAAAAATAAAAGAGGTACGATTTCAATGGCAAATGCCGGACCAAATACAGGCGGAAGTCAATTCTTTATAAATCTTGTAGATAACTCACATTTAAATGGAAAGCATACAGTATTTGGTAAAGTTATCGAAGGAATGGATATAGTTGATACAATTGGTGCTGTAAAAGTAGGTGCTGGAGACAAACCATTAATTGATGTTGTTATCAATGATATTGAACTTATAAAAACTTAAATGTAACTTAAATTTAAATTTAAGTTTTTAACGGTATATAATTTTTAAAATTATATACTAAACACGCATATCATTCTGATATGCTGTTCAGAGAAATTTCCTTTTTTCTCGTCAATTAAACAATTTTAAAATAAATCATGATAATTGGAATTCTTGGACCCTCTAGCTCATATTCAGAAAAAGCAGCAAAAAAATGGATACGAGAAATTAAAATTTTCTCTGAGCATACAATTGATGATGAAACTTCATTAATTAAATATCATGATAGCATTTCAGATACAATAATTGCCGTAGATGGTGGATTGGTTGATATTGGAATTGTTCCAATTGAAAATTCTATACATGGTTCTGTTAGAGTTACTCTCGATATGTTACTTGAAAAGGATATTACAATAAAAGAAGAGATTGTAATTCCTATAAAACATATTTTAATGTCAAAAGGGAAAATATCTGATATTGAAATCATAAGTTCCCACCCACAAGCACTCGCACAATGCAGATTGTTTTTACAAGACAAATTTAAAAATGTAAAAATTGTAGTAACAGATAGCACTTCGGATGCTGCAAAACAAGCAAGTAAACATAAAGAAATAGCTGCAATTGCATCAATTGAATCTGCAATCAAATACAATCTTTCTGTGCTAATGGAAAATATTCAAGATAACAAAGAAAATTATACACGATTTGTGGTGTTATCAAAGCCATCATTTAAATTGAATAAGACATTAAAATTTTCTGAAAATGGGGAGTTTAAAACTTCAATAATCGTATATCTTAAAAAGGATAAACCGGGTGCATTATATAAATTTATTGGAATTTTTGCAAAAAGAAATATAAATCTTACAAAAATTGAATCAAGACCTTCCAAACGAGAGATTGGAGATTATTTATTTTATATTGATTTTATTGGAAATATTGAAGATGCGATTGTAAAAGAAGTAATTAAGGATATTTCTTCAAAGGCAAGAATGATAAAAATTCTTGGTTCCTATCCAATATATAGCACTAATCTAAATTGATAGTTTTATACATTTGGATAGGTGTAATCACTCAAACTTTTCAGAACGAGTTTAAGAAAATCTTTGATTTTCGTTTTCGTTTTGAATAAGTAATGCATTTTGTTTTTTTGTTGTATATAACCTATAAAGTTATATATTGAGTGAAAATTTTATTTTATCGTTTCATCATATTATTCTTTAGAAAGTTCAACCCATTTAATTTTTCCTCTTTTTTCATAAATAACATCTATTTTTTTATCACATATACTTTGTAATATTATTTTTAAATAAGTATATTGTGGAACCAATCATATGATATTTATAAAAAATGCATGAGGTTTAGTACATCCATACTTAAGCAATTCATTTTCATATTCAAGTTGCTTGATTGTATCTTGAAGTTGTTCGACAATTGAATTATCACTCATAATTATTTTAATATTATATTGTAGATATATTATAAAAATTTTTATATGAATCAAATTTTGAACTAAAATGGAATAAAAAAATAATTTACGAGATAACGCTCGTTCGTTCCGAACGAGCTATTGAAAATCCCTCTCAGAATATAATACGAAAATCAGAGATTTTCTAAAACATATTTCTCTTTGAGAAATATGTATTTACAAGTTATTATACCATAAAAAAATGAATTTTACTAAATATGCCATTATTTACACCTTGCAATACAATGCAATTGTATTAAATTAATAAATAATTATTAGTATGAAGTGAGCATAAATATACGAGAAATTAAAAATTTTCTCTCAGTATATAATTTTACAAATTATATACAATTAAAAAAGGAGGTAAAAGAATAAATTTTAAAGTATCGATATTAGCAAGTGGTAGTTCTGGCAATGCAATTTATCTTGCTAATGATAATATAAAACTCTTAATTGATGCTGGATTAAGTGGTAAAAAAATTAAAGAAGGATTGCATAAAATAGGAGTGGATGGTCATAAATTAGACGCAATTTTAGTAACTCATGAACATAAAGATCACATACAAGGAGTTGGAGTTTTATCTCGTCAGTATGATTTGCCAATTTATGCTAATGAATTAACTTGGACTGCAATGGAACATAAATTAGGGAAAATTAAAGAAGAAAATTACAATATTTTTGATGGTGATTTTACATTGGGAAATTTAGAAATCCAACCTTTTTCAATTCCACATGATGCAAGTGATCCAGTTGGATATGTTATTTATGGCGATAAAACTAAAATAGGAATTGCCACAGATATGGGGTATATTCCAAATAAAGTTAAAGATATTTTAAAGGAGACTGATCTATTAGTTATTGAAGCCAATCATGATATGGAAATGTTAATGTCTGGTCCTTATCCTTGGATGCTTAAAAATCGAATTAAAGGAGAATTGGGTCATCTTTCTAATGACACTGTTGCAAATATTTTACCCGAGTTAATTAATGGTAATTTTTCTAAAATATTATTGGCACATTTAAGTAAAAATAATAATATGCCTAAATTAGCTTATGAAACTATTAAAGGGGTTTTAGAGAATAATGGTTTATATGTTGGAAAAGATATTCAATTAGATCTTACATATCAAGATAAACCTACAAATATTTATGAAGTGTAATCACGAGAAATTGGAGTTTTATCTGAATATACAATTTTATAAATCATATGCTAACGATTATTCGTTCCAAATGAGCTATTAAAAAATTTTGATGATAAAAAAAGAAATTTATTTGATTGGGTGCATTATAAATAAATAGGATTATAACATTCAATTTATTAGTATAAATTATTCTATTTAAAAAATTCACAAATAGAAAGTTTAATATGCAATATCATCAATAATTATAAAGATTGTATGAAAAGTAATGCTCATTTTTTTTAAAAATGAGCAAACGCTCAGAACATTCCGAACGAGCTATTGAAAATTTCTTTAAACATCATTCAAAATGAATGAATGATAAGTGTATAATCTTATAGATTATATGTAATAAGAAATACAAAACAATTTACAATTAAAATATAAAAAAGGTTAAATCATGAAATGGCAAGGTAGATCAAAAAGAAAATATACAGGTGCTAAATTAAAAACACTTAAAGGAAGACGAAAATATGAAATAGGCAGAGAATCTGCTGATACACATATTGGGGAAACAAAGAAAAAAATTATCGCAACAAAAGGAGATGGGCAAAAAAAAATAAAACTCCTCCGATGCAATACTGTGAATTTAATAAAAGATGGTAAAACTGTAAGTACAATAGTTGAAAATGTAGTAGACAATCCTGCAAATAAGCATTATGCAAGAAGAAACATCATTACAAAGGGTGCTTTAATCCAAACAACACTTGGAACTGCAAAAGTAACAAGCAGACCAGGGCAAAATGGCGTTATTAATGCCGTGTTTATTGAATAAAATTTAATTTTTTCATATGGTAGTGTAGCTATCGACTTAAACTCAAGGATAATTAGAAGGGCATGGTAGAATGGACGATACAATTCGGAATATATTAGAAATTATTGAGAATGATGCAAAAGCAACACCTCTTGAAATTTCACGCCTTACAGGTGTATCTGTAAAAGATATTGAAAAGACTATTAAAGAGCTTGAAGATAAAAACATAATCCGCAAATACAAAACCATCATTGATTGGGAGAAAGCAGGAGATGTGTGTGTGCATGCCGTTATCGAGCTTAAAGTAACACTTGAACGAAAATTAGGATATAAAGCAATTGCAGAACGAATTTATAAATTTCCAGAAGTGCTATCAGTTAGATTACTTTCTGGAAATCAAGATTTGTCAATCACAATTCGTGCAAAAAGTATGAAAGAACTTGCATTTTTTGTTGCTGAAAAGATTGCAACTCTTAATCAAGTAAATAGTACAACTACTTATTTTGTTTTAAAAACTTATAAAGAAGATGGAGTTATTCTCGAAGAAAAAGAATCTGAAAAAAAGAGACTTCCAATAACTCCATAAAACTCTATTATATTCATGAATTTTAATCCATCTAATTTTATTGCATCTCATTTAAATAAAGTGCCTCAATCTGGCATACGAAAATTTTTTGATGTTGTGGTAGAAATGGAGGGTGTAATATCACTTGGAGTTGGAGAACCAGATTTTACAACTCCGTGGCATATAAGGGAAGCATGCATACATTCTATTGAGCAAGGAGAGACGGCATACACTTCAAATTATGGAATGTTGGAACTTAGAGAAGAGATTTCAAAAAAACACAATCAACGATATGGCATATCTTATAATTCAGAATCAGAGATATTAATAACAACGGGTGTAAGCGAAGCATTAGATATTGTAATTAGAACAATTGTAAATCCAAATGATGAAATTGTTGTAGTTCAACCATCATATGTTGCTTATGTGCCATCAATAATATTTGCAGGCGGTGTGCCAATTTGTGTTTCAACTTTAAGAGAGGACGAATTTAAAATAACACCTGAAATACTTGAAAAAAGTATAACTGAAAAAACAAAAGCGGTTATTATTAATTATCCGAACAATCCAACAGGTGCTGTGCTGTCTAAAAAAGACCTTGAAGAAATTGCAGATGTTATAATTGAAAAAGATGTTATGGTAATATCTGATGAAGTGTATGATTGCCTTACCTATAATGGAAAACACACATCTTTTTCGGAAATTAAAGGCATGCGAAAGCGAGCTATAATTTTAAATGGTTTTTCAAAATCATATGCAATGACAGGTTTTAGAATTGGCTATATAATGGCATCATCCGAATTGATAAATGCAATGCTACTTATTCATCAATATACTATGCTATGTGCACCAATTACGGCACAGATTGGAGCAATTGAAGCACTTAAATATGGTGATTTTGAAATGGAAAAGATGGTTCGAGAATACAATCGCAGGCGACATCTTATTGTGAAAGGATTAAATAAAATTGGACTTGATTGTTTTGAACCAAAGGGTGCATTTTATGCATTTCCATCTATCGAAAGTACAAAATTAAGTTCAAATGCATTTTCAGAAAAATTATTGAATGAGTACAAAGTTGCAGCAGTTGCAGGAGATGTTTTTGGAGCGTCAGGGGCAGGATTTTTACGATGTTCTTATGCAACTACAAGAGATGAAATTTTAATTGCACTTGATAGGATTGAAGAATTTATTATGGGATTGTAATTATTTTTTATAGATCGTTCGGAACGCTTTGAGCGTTAGTAGATAATTTGTAAAATTATATACTAAACACGCATATCATTCTGATATGTTGTTCAGAGAAATTTCCTTTTTCTCGTTACATTGTTTATTTTAATTAGCAGGGATTTTTACTTGTCAATTTTTTATAATTTTTACTAAATAAGAATGGTATTATCAAACTATATTATCACTATATAATTTTTAATTTATAAACATTCCAGTTACCATTCATTTTTTCAGAATTAAAAAACCAAGTGAAAAATCAATACATTAAATAACGCATATTTATTATTATATTCATCCTTATATTTATTCTAATTTTGCTGTTTAAAATATTCAATTTTCTTAGCCGCACATTTCTTTACGAAAGGTGTATCATCAAATAGTTTCTATACTATATACTCTTTTAAAGAGCATGCATACTAAAAATTTTTAATAAACATAAGGTGAGTAAAATAAATAAAAGATTAACTTCTGGATGCAAACCTCTTGATGATATTCTTTGTGGAGGGTTTGAAATTGGCGTAATAACACAAATATTTGGAGAAGCAGGTAGTGGAAAAACTAATATTTGCTTGCAAACTGCAATTAAATGTGCCAAAGATAATGGAAAAGTTATATTCATAGACACAGAAGGGATTTCCAATGATAGATTTATACAAATAGCAGGTGAAAATTCAAAAGATATTGCACAAAACATTATAATATATGAACCTTATTCATTTGAAGAACAGCATGCTGCAATAAAAAAATTAGATAAGATTACTAAAGAAAATATCGATCTTATTATCATGGATTCTGCAACAATGTTTTATAGGCTTGATCTCGGTGATGATGAATTGAGTATGAAAACAAGAAGAGAATTAACAAATCAGCTTGGATTTTTACACATTCTTGCACGCAAATATTCAATTGCTGTTATTATAACTTCTCAAGTTTATACAGACATCAATACTGGAAAAGTAAAATCTATTGGTGGGACTGGATTGGATCATATTTCAAAAACTATTCTACATTTTGAAAAAACTGGAATTGGAATTAGAAGGGTAAAAATACACAAACATCGCTCTTGCCCAGAAGGCACTATGTGTAAATTCACAATAACCAATAATGGAATTCAATAAATATAAATATGGTGCACCATTTACTTTAATAATTCTATGAATTTTTTAACTATTTTTTATTTTATACTTGGATTCGTATTTATCATACAAGGTGCAGATTGGTTTGTAAAAGCTGCAGTATCC
>JAAXQB010000053.1 GCA_012329085.1 Methanosarcinales archaeon
CCATTCAAATAATATAATAGATAAAACAAAAGAAAATTTTCTTAAATCTTCTTCTATAAAATACTTATTTAATCAAAAAATAATAATTGATGGTAAAATAATAAACATAAAAGATGTTAATAATTTTGAAGGAGTTTCAGATGAAGATATAAATATTTGTTTTACAACAATTCAAAAATTACATTCTGATCTACATCAAGAAAAAGAGAATTCTCTAACATTTGATGATTTCAAAAATAAAAAAATAGTATTAATTGCAGATGAAGCACATCATGGACAAGTTAAAACAAAACAAAGAACAATAAATGAAAAACCTAATTGGGAAAATACTATTGAAAAAATTTTAGAAAATAACAAAAAAAATATATTATTAGAATTTACCGCAACAATGGGGTTTGAAAATAATAAAGAAGTTCATAAAAAATATTTAAACAGATTACTTTACAAATACGATTTAAAAGAATTTGTAAAAAATGGATTTTCTAAAGACATAGAAATTTTTAGAGTTGATGGAGATAAAAAATATCGAATGCTAACCGCCGTGTTAATAAACCAATATAGGCAAGACATAGCATCAAAACATGGACTTAAAAACTTTAAACCAATAATTCTATTTAAAGCACAAAAAGAAATTAAAGAATCATTAGAAAATCATCAAGATTTTAGAGAACTTATTGATAATTTAAAAAGAAAAGAAATTGAAGAAATTAAAAAAAGAAGTGTCAATAAAAATATAAAAAAATTATTTGAGTTTTATAACAATGAAAACATATCGATTGAAAACTTAATTAAAAAAATACAGATTAATTTTGCTGAAAATAATTGTTTAAATGTTAATGAAGAAAGTTTAGATAAAAAATCAATTTCTAAAAAAGCAAAAGCAGAAGTAATTTCACAGCAAAATATTCTTAATTCCTTAGAAAGTAAAAACAATCAATTAAGAGTAATTTTTGCAGTTCATAAATTAAATGAAGGATGGGATGTATTAAACTTATATGATATTGTTAGAATTTCAAGCAAACAAGCCGCAGGCGGAAATACAAAAGGGAGAATTTCACAATCTACAATTTCAGAAGCACAATTAATTGGAAGAGGGGCGAGATATTTTCCTTTTGCAATTGATGAAACTCAAGAAAAGTTTAAAAGAAAATTCGATAAAGAATTAAATCATGAATTAAGAATTTTAGAAGAACTTTATTTTCATAGCTTTAATGAATCAAAATATATTTCAGAATTAAAACAAGCTTTAATAGAAAAGGGATTGATTGATGATAGGACTGAAGAAAAAGAACTAACATTAAAAGAATCTTTTAAAAAATCCTCGATTTACAAAACAGGAATAATATATCTTAATGAACGAAAAAAAAAAGGATTATTCTAAAACTAAGTCCTTTAATCAATTAGGATTTCATGATAAAGATTTTTCATTTCCAATATTATCAGGAATATCTGAAAAGACAGATGCAATGACAGATGTAGAATATGATAATTCAAAAATCAAAAAAACAATAAAAACAATTAAATTATCTCAAATAGAATCACATATAATAAAAAATGCAATTGCAAAAATTGATTTTTTTGAATTCAATCGATTGAAAAAAACAATTCCTTCATTAAAAACAATAGCTGAATTATATGCACAACAAGAATTTTTAAAGGATATTAATATTAAATTTGAAGGAACACAAGACGATTTAAATAATTTATCCAATGCCCAATTATTTCAAGCAGTTTATTCTTTACTATCAAAAATTAAAGGGACAATTCAAAAAAATATTGTTGAATACGAAGGCACAAAAGAATTCAAACAAAAATCAATATCTAAAATTTTTTATGATAAACCATTAAAATTAGAGATTGATTCTGAAAAATTTAAGGGAGATGAGGCATTTTTAAGTGACAAAGAATGGTATGCTTTTAATGAAAACTATGGAACTTCTGAAGAAAAAGCATGTGTTAGATTTATAGATAGATTGATTAATGAAAATTTAAAAGAAAGATTTGAAGATATTTATTTATTAAGAAATGAATTGCATTTCAAAATTTATAATTTTGATGATGGACAAGGATTTGCACCTGATTTTGTTTTATTTTTAAAAAATAAACAAGGAAAAGAAATAACATATCAAATATTTATAGAACCAAAAGGAAAACATATTGAGAAAAACGATGAATGGAAAGAAAAATTCCTAATTGAGATTAAAAAGAGATTTAATTCACAGGATTTAATTAAATTTATCGAAACTACAAAATATAAGGTTGTAGGTGTCCCATTCTATAATCAATCAAATGAGAATAAATTTAAAAAAGAATTGAAAGCTCATTTGGAACAAATGAGCAATTGAAATATTAAATTAAATATGGCAATATCCTTTTAGAAAAATAAAAAAATTTGTGTCCATTTGCGTTATAGATATATAGAAATTATACTTTATATACTAATGATTATTCGTTTTAAAAGCTAAGCTAAAATAAATATTATTTAATAAAATTGAAGTGGAAAATAAACTGATGCGAAAAATAGCAAGAGTGTGGTTTAATTTAGGATATGAAGAAAAAGATCCAGCAAAGATTATAGAATATTATACAGAATGTCTAAAGATTGATCCAAATTATGAACCTGCATGGAATAACAAAGGAATTACCCTTCATGATTTAGAAAAATATGATGAAGCAATAGAATGTTATAACAAAGCTCTAAGAATTAATAAAAAGAATATGCATGCATGGTATAACAAAGGAATTGCCTTTCATGATTTAGAAAAATATGATGAAGCAATACATTGCCATAATAAGATTCTTAAACTTGATCAAAAAAATATACCTGCATTAGATAATAAAAGTGTTGCTCTTTGTAATTTGGAAAAATATGAAGAATCTATACAATGTTACGAGACGATTCTCAAAATTAATCCAATAAATGTACATGCATTGATTAATAAAGGACTTGCGCATAGAATGTTAGAGCAATATGAAGAAGCAATACAATGTTATGATAAAGCTTTAGAGATCGATTCAAAAAATATATTGGCATGGGATAATAAAGGAAATGCTTTTGATAGATTGGAAAAATATAATGAAGCAATACAATGTTATGATAAAGTTTTGGAAATTGATCCAATGAATGTGGATGTATGGTATAACAAAGGACTTGCATATAGAAAGTTAGGGCGATGCGAGGAGGCAATACATCATTATAATGCAGCTTTGAGGATTAATCCAATGGACGCGGATGTATGGTACAATAAAGGATGTGCTTTTGGCATATTAAAACGATACAATGAAGCAGTGGTTTGTTATAGTAAGGTTATAGAACTTGAACCAAATGATGCAAATGCATGGCACAATAAAGGAAATGCATTTTATAATTTAAAAAAATATAATGAAGCGATACATTGTTATGATAAAGTTTTGAAGATTAAACCAAATGATATGGATGCACGAAATGATAAAAAAGATACACTTAAATTATTAAACTGATCTAATAATATTATGCAATATTGTGATAATCAATCATTGTTCAATCTAAAGAATGCAATGATAGAAATTAAAAATAAAATTCGATAATTGAATGCAGATGAATGTAGATTATCAGGAAAAAGAATTGGCGAAATAAGAAATTAATGAAATAAGCCACTACAGCTTACATAATAAGAAAAACAAATCCATGTCCATCTGTGTTTTACATAGGTAGAAATTATACATTATATACGAACGCTCATTTGTTCTAAAATCCGAG